>JAYTIS010000112.1:0-11691 GCA_043731725.1 Novosphingobium sp. | reverse complement strand
CGAGCCGCGACGCGTTGATCAGGTGGTGCGTCGAAGCGCCGGCCGGGCAATGCAGCGTGATCACATCGCTTTCGGCGATCAGCACTTCGAGGTCAGGCTCAAATCGGGCGCCAAACATGTTTTCGATACTGAGCGGCAGGCGATGGCGGTTGTGATAAGTCACTTCCATCCCGAAGGCCCGCGCACGGTGCGCCACCGCTTGGCCGATCCGCCCCATCCCGACAATTCCCAACCGCTTTCCGCCGATGCAGTGCCCCAGCATCGCGGTGGGCGTCCAGCCGGTCCAATGCCCATCGCGGATTAACTGGCTGCCTTCGCCCAGGCGGCGCGGGACCGAGAGGATCAGCATCATCGCCAGATCGGCGGTATCATCGGTGAATACTCCGGGAGTGTTGGTAACAATCACCTTGTTTGCCCGAGCGGCGACCAAGTCGATATGTTCGGTGCCAGCGCCGAAATTGGCGATCATGCCCAGCCGGTCACCTGCAGCTTCCAGCATGGCGGCGTCGATCCGGTCGGTCACGGTTGGCACGATTACGTCGGCATTCTGCATCGCTGCGATCAATTCATCCCGGCAGAGCGGACGGTCTTCGGAATTCAGCTTCACTTCGAACAGTTCGCTCATCCGCGCCTCGACCGATGGCAGTAAGCGGCGGGTGACGTGCACTTTGGGCGTGCCGAATACACGGCGGATGTTGGGCGTATCGGAAACAATGGTCATAACCGAACAAGCGCTAAGCCGGGGTAGCGGGGGTGGTCAAGCGACTTGATGCCGAGGTGGGTAGCGGGCTAAGACCCGGCCATGTCCCGACTCCTTCTATCGTTGCTGTTTGTTGCCACGGCCGCGCTTTCCTCGCCACTGGTGGCCGATGATCCCAAAACACCCTACTGGGCCTCGATCCGTTCCGAAGAAGTCAACATGCGGGTTGGCCCGGGCGAAGACTACCGCATCGTGTGGGTGTATCACCGCCAGCATCTCCCGCTCAAGGTGCTGCGAATGAAAGAGGGGTGGCGGCTGGTGCAGGACCCCGATGGGGCCCAAGGCTGGGTGCTGGCGCGGCTGCTCACGCGGGAGCGCAGCGGGTTCGTAACCCAGGGGGACGCAGCCGAATTGCACGACCTAGCTAATGAAAATTCTCGGCTGCTGTGGCGCTTGGCCCCCGGCGTGGTCGGCAAACTGGGCGATTGCGGAAGCGGCTGGTGCCAGTTCAGCATTGGCCCACGCCAGGGCTATATTGAACAAACCAGAGTGTGGGGCGCAGGCGAACCCTGAGGCCCGCTTGCCCAGTCGTTCAGATCAATTCGAGCGCCACTGCGGTGGCTTCGCCGCCGCCGATGCACAGGCTGGCCACGCCCTTGGTCTTGCCGTGACGCTTGAGCGCAGCGATCAAGGTGGTGACAATGCGCGCTCCCGAAGCTCCGATCGGATGACCCAGCGCGGTTGCGCCGCCGTGGACGTTGATCTTCTCATGCGCGATGCCTAGGTCATGCATCGCAAACATCGCAACGCAGGCGAAGGCTTCGTTAACTTCAAACAGGTCGACATCGGCCAGCGTCCAGCCAGCTTTGGCCAGCACATCCTTGATCGCACCGACCGGAGCGGTGGTAAAGTCCTTGGGTTCCTGCGCGTGAGCGGCGACTGCAACCACGCGCGCGACTGGCTTCAGCCCCTTGCTGTTTGCGACGCTGGCGCGGGTCAGGACCATCGCTGCTGCGCCGTCCGAGATTGAGCTGGAAGTTGCCGCAGTAATCGTGCCGTCCTTGGCGAAGGCGGGTTTTAATGACGGGATCTTGTCGGGCTTACCTTTGCCGGGCGCTTCATCGGTATCGACCACGGTTTCGCCCGAGCGGCTGGTCACAGTAACCGGCGCGATTTCGTCGGCGAAGGCACCATCGCTGATCGCGGCCTGCGCACGGCGCAGCGATTCAATTGAATAGGCGTCCTGCGCCTCGCGCGTCAGTTGATAGGCATTGGCGGTATCCTGTGCGAAGGTCCCCATTGCGCGGCCCGCGTCGTAAGCATCTTCCAGGCCATCGAGAAACATATGGTCATAGGCCGTATCGTGCCCGATCCGTGCTCCCGAGCGGTGCTTCTTGAGCAGGTACGGGGCGTTGGTCATGCTCTCCATACCGCCCGCGACCACCATGTCGATGCTGCCCGCCGCCAGTGCTTCGGCCCCCATAATCAGTGTCTGCATGCCCGAACCGCAGACCTTGTTGACCGTGGTCGCCTGAACCGATGTTGGCAGACCGGCCTTAATCGTGGCTTGCCGCGCCGGAGCTTGGCCGAGGCCAGCGGGGAGCACGCAGCCCATGTAGACCCGCTCGACATCGGCGCCCGCAACACCCGCGCGCTCGACTGCTGCGCGGATCGCGGTCGCTCCCAGATCGGTTGCGCTGGCATCGGCCAAGACGCCCTGCATCGCGCCCATCGGGGTGCGTGCGTATGACAGGATCACGATCGGGTCGGAGGCTGAAAGCTGGGTCATGGGAATGCTGCCTTTCGAGCTGGCGAAAGCGGGACTGTTCGGGCCCTAATGCTGCGCTGCCGCAAAGGCAATCAGGGATAGCTTTGTGGGCCGATAAGCAGGCTTGTCTTGCCAATCGGAACAGTCTGATCAAAAGAGTAGCAAATGGCAACGGGAGACTATTCATGAGCGCCGCCGAACTCAGCCGCATGGCAGACGTCCTCAAGCGGCAACGCTCGGCATTCACCGCCGCACTGCCCGAACCGCTGGCAGTTCGGCGCGATCGGATCGACCGGGCGATTGCGCTGCTGATCGATCACAAAGACGCCTTCGCCAAAGCAGTCAGCGCCGATTTCGGCCACCGCAGCACCGAGCAAACCTTGATGACTGACATCATGCCTTCGGTTGGCGCGCTCAAGCATGCCAAGAAGCATTTCGAAGCCTGGGGCCGCAACGAGCGGCGCAAGGCGATGTTCCCGCTCGGCCTGCTCGGGGCCAAGGCTCAGGTGGTCTATCAGCCCAAAGGCGTGGTCGGGGTTATCGCGCCGTGGAACTTCCCGGTGGGAATGGTGATGGTGCCGATGGCGGGGATACTCGCCGCGGGCAACCGGGCCATGATCAAGCCCAGCGAATTCACCGAACGCGTCGCAGAAGTGTTCGCCGAAGTGGTCCCAAAGTATTTCGCCGAAGAGGAAATCGCTGTGTTTGTTGGCGGGGTTGAGGTCGGTTCGGCCTTTTCGCAGCTTGCCTTCGATCACATGATCTTCACCGGTGCGACCAGCGTGGGCAAGCACATTATGCGCGCTGCTGCGGAAAACCTGGTGCCGGTAACGCTCGAACTGGGCGGAAAATCGCCGACCTTCGTCAGCCGCAGCGCTGACAAAAAGAAGACCGGCGAACGTATCGCCATTGGCAAGATGATGAACGCCGGACAGATCTGCCTCGCCCCGGATTACCTGCTGGTCGCCAAGGACCAGGAAGCGGAAGTGATCGAAAGCGTCAAAGCGGGTGTGGCTTCAATGTACCCCAGCCTGCTCGCCAACGACGATTACACATCGGTAGTCAACGGCCGCAACTTCGAGCGGCTCCAAGGTTATCTGGCCGACGCGAAGGAAAAGGGCGCTGAATTGATCGAAGTGAACCCCGCAGGCGAGGACTTCGGCGGGTCAAACGGCAATAAGATGCCGCTGACGATCCTGCGCAATGTGACCGACGATATGAAAGTGATGCAGGAGGAAATCTTCGGCCCGATCCTGCCGGTGATGACCTATGACACGATCGACAGCGCGATCGATTACGTCAATGCCCACGATCGGCCGCTCGGTCTTTATTACTTCGGCAGCGATCAGGGCGAGCAGCAAAAGGTGCTCGACAGAACGATTTCGGGCGGGGTTACGATCAACGATGTGCTGTTCCACAATGCCATGGAAGACCTCCCGTTCGGCGGGGTCGGCCCATCGGGCATGGGCAATTATCATGGGCAGGACGGCTTCAAAACGTTCAGCCACATGCGCGCGGTCTATCGCCAGTCTGGACTGGATATCGCCAAGCTATCTGGCTTTAAACCGCCCTATGGCAAGGCAACACGGTCGACACTGGCGCGCGAGCTAAAGAAATAGCGCGATATTCGTCGGATATCGGTCATTCCAGGCGATAGCCCACTTGCGTGGGGGCATCGCGCGGACTAGGGCGCGGCTTACCCGTTAACAAGGCGAGTCAGCCCCTTGGTAGACCTGTCCCAGTACCTGCCGATCCTGATCTTTTTGGGGATCGCCACCGCGCTTTCGGCGCTGTTTGTGTTCCTGCCGATGGGCGTGTCACGGCTGACCGGGACTCATCAGCCGACCGCAGATAAGCTCAGCGAATATGAATGCGGTTTTCCGGCATTCGAAGATCCGCGCAGCCAGTTCGATGTCCGGTTCTATCTGGTCGCGATCCTGTTCATTGTGTTCGATCTGGAAGCCGCGTTCCTGTTCCCGTGGGCGGTGACATTCCTCAAGCTGGGCTGGTCGGCCTGGATCACAATGATGGTGTTCATCGCCGAACTGGTGTTCGGGCTGGTCTATGCCTGGAAGATGGGGGCACTGGATTGGGAATGAGCACTCTGGTCGATAGTTCGGGCCGTCCGCTTGCTCCCGCGCTAGCGGGTAGTGGAGCCGTAACCGCGCCCGACACACACTTCTTCAATGATCTCAATTCGCAGGTCAGTGACAAGGGCTTCCTGGTCACAAGCACCGAGGACCTGTTCCAGTGGGCCCGTACTGGCTCGCTGTGGTGGATGACCTTTGGCTTGGCCTGTTGCGCGGTGGAGATGATCCACGTCAACATGCCGCGCTATGACATGGAACGGTTTGGTGTCGCCCCGCGCGCCTCTCCGCGTCAAAGCGACGTGATGATTGTGGCGGGCACGCTGTGCAACAAAATGGCTCCGGCGCTGCGCAAGGTTTACGATCAGATGTCGGAACCCAAATACGTCATTTCGATGGGCAGCTGCGCCAATGGCGGCGGGTATTACCACTATAGCTATTCAGTCGTGCGCGGGTGTGACCGGATCGTTCCGGTGGACATCTACGTGCCCGGCTGCCCGCCCACCGCTGAGGCGCTGTTATATGGCGTTATGCAATTGCAGCGCAAAATCCGGCGCGTTGGGACAATTGAGCGGTGAGCGCAGTGTTACACTCTGCTCCCAAATATGCCACTAACGAGGGCGTTGTGGCCACACTAGCTGGCGCGCTGGGATCCAGTGTGTTGGCCAGCCAAGAAGAACACGGTGAAATTTCGATCACCGTGGCCCGCGCCGAGATCGCTAACGCGCTACGCACTCTCCGCGACGACCACGATTACCAGCAGTTGATGGAAATTGCCGGGGCTGATTATCCCAGCCGAGCTGAGCGGTTCGAAGTGGTGTATATGTTGCTCTCGGTCACCAAGAACCACCGCGTGATGATCAAAGTGACTGCGGCTGAGAACACTCCCGTGCCGACCGTGACCACGCTGTGGCCTAACGCCGGTTGGCTCGAGCGCGAGGTGTTTGATATGTACGGGGTGCTGTTTGACGGCAACACCGATTTGCGCCGCATCCTCACCGATTACGGCTTCGAAGGCCACCCGTTCCGCAAGGATTTCCCGCTGACCGGCTATGTCGAGCTGCGCTATTCGGAAGAGGATAAGCGCGTGGTGTACGAGCCAGTCAAGCTCGCGCAGGATTTGCGCCAGTTCGATTTTATGAGCCCGTGGGAAGGCGCGAACTACGTCCTACCCGGCGATGAAAAGGCCGCAACGCCTCCGGTGGCCGAGCCCAAGACCACGCCCTCTCCGGCGCACACCGGGGCCGGGGCAGCGGCCAATGCCGTTGCTTCCAAGCCTGTTTCGGACGGATCGCCCTCGGTCGCTGACACCGCCAAGCCAGCCCCCGGCGCGCCCGCTGAAACCAGTTCGCGGCCTAGAAAGGGTCAGCCATGACCCTCTCGCTTGAACAGTCGCCCACCACCGGCGACGAGGTCATCTCGAATTACACGATTAACTTCGGCCCGCAGCATCCGGCCGCGCACGGCGTGCTGCGGATGGTGATGGAGCTTGATGGTGAGATTATCGAACGGATCGATCCGCACGTCGGCTTGCTCCATCGCGGCACTGAAAAGCTGATCGAGCACAAAACCTATCTGCAGGCGCTGCCCTATTTTGACCGGCTCGACTATTGCTCGCCGCTCGCCATGGAGCACTCCTACGTGCTGGCGATCGAGAAGCTGCTCAACCTCGAAGTGCCGATGCGCGGCCAATATATGCGGGTGCTGTTTGCCGAGCTGACCCGGATCTGCAACCACATGCTTAACCTCGGCAGCCACGTAATGGATGTTGGCGCGATGACGCCAAACCTGTGGCTGTTTGAAGTGCGCGAGGACTGCCTCAACTTCTTCGAACGCGCGAGCGGCGCGCGGATGCACGCGGCGTGGTTCCGCCCCGGCGGGGTGCATCAGGATGTGCCCGAAAAGTTGCTGGTCGATATCGGCGTGTGGCTCGATACCCGGCTGCCGCGCCTGTTTGAAGACGCCATGAGCCTGGTGGTAGACAACCGCATCTTCAAACAGCGCAATGTCGATATTGCGGTGGTTAGCAAGGCCGATGCCTTGGCCTGGGGTTTTTCCGGCCCGATGATCCGCGGCGCGGGGATCCCGTGGGATTTGCGCAAGAGCCAGCCCTATGACGTGTACGACCGGATGGATTTCGAGATTCCCGTCGGGACCAATTCGGATTGCTATGACCGGTTCATGGTCCGGGTCGAGGAAGTGCGCCAATCGGCCAAAATCATGAAGCAGTGCCTGGCCGAAATGCCCAGCGGGCCGGTCTGCAGCCAGGACCGCAAAATCACCCCGCCCGGCCGGGCCGAGATGAAGCAATCGATGGAGAGCCTGATCCATCACTTCAAGCTCTACACCGAAGGCTTCCACGTGCCGGCCGGCGAAGTCTACGTCGCCACCGAAAGCCCCAAAGGCGAATTCGGCGTCTATCTGGTTAGCGACGGCAGCAACAAACCATATCGCTGCAAAATCCGCCCGACCGCGTTCAGCCACCTGCAGGCGATGGATTTCATGTCCAAAGGCCACATGCTGCCCGACGTGACCGCGATCATCGGCGCAATCGACGTGGTGTTTGGGGAGTGCGATCGGTGAAGCTGAATATCGATCAACCTATTCCCAAAGCAGGGATCATTTATCTATTTGTAGTGCTCCCAATTTTTATTGCTTGCGTAATAGCAATTGCTGCGGCGCTGATTGCACGCAGTATTGGCAATTATGAAATACCAAGCAGCCTAGTCCCAGTGGCTTTAGCATTTTTCCTGTTCTCAACCGGATTGCGAGCGTTGGCCAGTTGTGTCGATTGGCTTGAGGCACGAAGGGACAGTCACCGTGGCTGACCGTCAACTCGCCTCCGATACACCTGAACTTCGTGCGCGGTGGAGCGGCTTTGCGTGGTCAAAGGGCAACGTGCCCAAGGTCAAAGAAATTATCGCGCGTTACCCCGCTGGCCGCCAGCGCAGTGCGGTCATGCCGCTGCTTGACCTTGCCCAGCGGCAGGTTGGGGCGGAGACCAATACGCAGGGCTGGCTGCCTCTGCCGGTGATGGAATTCGTCGCGCGGGAACTCGACATGCCGGTGATCCGGGTGCTCGAAGTGGCGACTTTCTACTTCATGTACAACCTGGTGCCGGTCGGCAAATTCCACGTTCAGGTCTGCGGCACCACGCCGTGCATGCTGCGCGGGTCGGACGATTTATTCACCGCCTGCAAGGCGCGCGGGATGAGCATCGGCCATGTCAGCGCGGACGGACTATGGACGCTGACCGAGGTCGAATGCATGGGCAATTGCGCCTCGGCCCCGATGGTCCAGATCAACGATGACAACTACGAGGATCTGACGCCAAAGAGCCTGAACGCGGTGCTCGATGCGCTGGCGGCGGGCAAAGTTCCCAAGACCGGGACCCAGCTTAAGGGGCGGCACACGGTTGAGCCGCTGGGCCGGCCAACCAGCCTCAAGCAGATGGTCAAAGCCAACCACGATTACCGGGATGAATGGGCATGAGCATCGTCACCCTGATCGTTGCGCTGGTCGGCATTGTAATCGCGTGGAAAGTCCTAACCGGAGTGATCAAGCTCGGGGCGATCGCGCTGATTGTGGTCGCAGGATTTTACTTCCTGTCGCGGGGCGGCCTGTAATGTCGCTCCACGACAAAGACCGCATTTTCACCAATCTTTACGGCTATCAGCCGTGGACGCTGGCGGCTGCGCACAAACGCGGCGACTGGGACAATACCAAGGCACTGATGGCGCGCGGCCAGGACGCGATCATCGATGAGATCAAAGCCAGCGGCCTGCGCGGGCGCGGCGGGGCCGGGTTCCCCACGGGCCTTAAATGGTCATTCATGCCCAAGGAAAGCAAGGACGGCCGCCCGAGCTTCCTGGTCATCAACGCCGACGAGTCCGAGCCCGGCAGTTGCAAGGACCGCGAAATCATCCGCCACGATCCGCACAAGCTGATCGAGGGCGCGCTGGTGGCGGGCTATGCAATGCGCGCGCGCGCCGCCTACATTTACATTCGCGGCGAATATATCCGCGAGGCCGAGGTGCTGTCCGCCGCCGTGCAAGAGGCTTACGCCGCCGGGCTGATTGGCAAGAACGCCTGCAAATCGGGCTATGATTTCGACGTATTCGTGCACCGCGGTGCGGGCGCCTACATCTGCGGCGAAGAGACCGCGATGATCGAAAGCCTCGAGGGCAAGAAGGGCCAGCCGCGCCTGAAACCGCCGTTCCCGGCCGGGGCAGGGCTCTATGGCTGCCCGACCACGGTCAACAATGTCGAAAGCATCGCAGTCGCCCCCACGATCCTGCGGCGCGGCGCCGGGTGGTTCTCCAGCTTTGGCGCGGAGGGTAACAAGGGCACCAAGCTGTTCCAGATTTCGGGCCACGTGGACAAGCCCTGCGTGGTCGAGGAAGCGATGAGCATCCCATTCCGCGAACTGATCGAAAAGCACTGCGGCGGGATTACCGGCGGGTGGGACAATTTGCTCGCGGTGATCCCTGGCGGATCGTCGGTGCCGCTGGTTCCCGCGGGTGAGATCATCGATTGCGCGATGGATTTTGACGGGCTCAAGGCGGTCGGCTCAGGCCTCGGCACGGCGGCGATCATCGTGATGGATAAGAGCACCGACATCGTCCGCGCGATCAGCCGCCTGTCCTACTTTTACAAGCACGAAAGCTGCGGCCAGTGCACCCCTTGCCGCGAAGGCACCGGGTGGATGTGGCGGGTGATGGAACGCCTGCGCACCGGCGACGCCGAGGTCGAGGAAATCGACATGCTGCAACAGGTGACCAAGCAAGTCGAAGGCCACACCATCTGCGCGCTGGGCGACGCCGCAGCTTGGCCGATCCAAGGGCTGATCAAGCACTTCCGCCCCGAACTGGAACGGCGGATTGCGGAGAATGTGCGGGAGGCGGCGGAATGAGAAGCTTCGTCATTCTACTGGCTTTGCTCTTCATCGTTCCGCAGCCGGCTGTGGCACGGGGCGGCGATGGACAGGAACAAGAAGCCAGTGTGGTATTCTGGACCATGGCGAAGTGTATCGTGGAAAGAAATCCAGATGTAGTTCGAAAGCTGCTGGCCAAGTCAAATTGGCAAGTCAAGGATCACAGTCTAGCACGATCATTGGCACAGAATAGTTTGGACGAGTATCCTCTTAGAGAGGAGCCTTGTGGTCTTTTTGAAAGCCTGAGTTTCAAAACTGAGCTTTTCAGAGGCACGCTGGCGGGAGCCATGTTCGTTAAGTTCACGAACAGCAAGACCCTTCCAGACTACGGGTCAATCCCATCTCCGGTTACTTCGGCCGATCTTGCGTCGGCAAATGACGAAGCGACACAACTGCTACTCGGCCTGCGAGCATTTTCTTACTGCGTGTTTCTCAACCGGCCAAACGATGTTCGAGCGCTGTTAGTCAGTCGCCCCTTCAGTCAAGCGGAGCATAACCTTTTTGATTCGCTCGCAACAACGTTTGGCGGCTGCTTGCCTGCGAAGGAAGGCACGCGGATGTCTTTCACGCATGTTAAGCTCAGAGCGCTGCTAGGCGAGGCGGCCTACTATGCAGACTTAAATCTCCAGAGCCGCACGTCGACAGGGACATCACAGTAATGCCTAAAGTCACCGTCGACGGCATCGCAATCGAAGTCCCCGCAGGCGCGACCGTCTTGCAGGCGTGCGAGCTGGCGGGGAAGGAAATCCCGCGGTTTTGTTATCATGAGCGGCTGTCCATTGCGGGCAATTGCCGGATGTGTCTGGTTGAGGTCAAACCCGGCCCGCCCAAGCCGCAGGCGAGCTGCGCGCTGCCCGCCGCTGAGGGTCAGGAAATCCGCACCGACAGCGCGATGGTCAAAACCGCGCGCGAGGGGGTGATGGAGTTTCTGCTGATCAACCACCCGCTCGATTGCCCGATCTGCGATCAGGGCGGCGAGTGCGATCTGCAGGATCAGTCGGTCGCCTATGGCCGGGGCCGCTCGCGCTATGACGAGAACAAGCGCGCGGTGACCGAGAAATACATGGGTCCGCTGATCAAGACCGCGATGACCCGCTGCATCCACTGCACCCGCTGCGTGCGGTTCAGTGAGGAGGTGGCGGGGGTCGATGAAATCGGCGCGCTCTATCGCGGTGAGAACATGCAGATCACCACTTACCTGGAACAGGCGGCCAAGCACGAACTTAGCGCCAACGTAATCGATCTGTGCCCGGTGGGCGCGCTCACCTCGCGGCCCTATGCGTTCGAAGCGCGGCCGTGGGAATTGAAGAAGACGCTGTCGATCGACGTGTCTGATGCACTGGGCGCGAATATCCGGCTCGATAGCCGGGGCCGCGAAGTGCTGCGGATCCTGCCGCGGATCAACGATGACGTGAACGAGGAGTGGCTATCCGACAAGGGGCGCTATCAAGTCGATGGGCTGACCCGGCGGCGGCTCGATCAGCCATGGCTGCGGCGCGACGGCAAACTGGTCGCGGCCACTTGGGACGAAGCGTTCGCCGCCATCGCCACGATCAACCCAGGCAAAGAAGTCGCAGTGATCGCCGGCGACATGGTCGATTGCGAGACGATGTTCGCGGCCAAGGCGCTGGCCGGGGCGCTCGGTTCCACCCTGCTTGAAGGGCGGCAGACCGGGCTCGACTACGATTGCTCGAGCCTTGCGGCGGTCAACTTCAATTCGACCTTCAACGGCATCGAAACCGCCGACGCGATCCTGATTGTGGGCAGCCACGTGCGCTGGGAAGCCGCGCTGCTCAACGCGCGGCTGCGCAAAGCGGCCAAACGCGGGGCCAAGGTGTTTGTGCTCGGGCCGGAGTGGGAGACGACCTATCCAGCGACGTTCCTCGGCACTGATCTGAGCGTGTTGGGCAAGCTGCCTAAGGACGCCGCCGAGGCTTTTGCCAAGGCCGAGCGGCCCGCGCTGATCATGGGCGGCGCGGCGCTGGGTAAGGGCGCGCTGGCCGCCTGCTTGGCCTTTGCGGCGGCCAATAAGCTGGTGCGAGATGGCTGGAATGGCTTCAACGTCCTCCATATGGCGGCGAGCCGCATGGGCGGACTGATGCTGGGCTATGCGCAAAAGGGCGGCATCGCCGATCTCGCTGCGGCCAAGCCCAAACTGGTGATCGCACTCGGCGCGGATGAGGTGGATTACACGCGGTTCGCC
>JAYTIS010000111.1:0-1736 GCA_043731725.1 Novosphingobium sp. | reverse complement strand
GTCGAGGTGCGATTGCCCGCGATGCCGCTGAGCGAGCATGTGGTGAGCGATTACCAGACCATGCGGCTGAGCCTGAAGGCGCACCCGATGCAATTCCTGCGCGATCATTATGCGCAACGCGGGTTCGTCACCGCGGGCGAACTGCGCTCGCTGCGTTACGGCCGACGGGTGTCGCTGGCCGGGCTGGTGCTGATCCGCCAGCGCCCGGGGAGCGCCAAGGGAGTGTGCTTCATCACGCTGGAGGACGAGACCGGGATCGCCAATCTGGTGGTGTGGCCCGACCGTTTCGCGGCGCAGCGCAGCATCGTCATGGGAGCTCGGCTGATGGTCGTCCACGGGGTCGTGCAAAAGGACGAAGCGGTGATCCATGTCGTTGCCGCGCGATTGGAGGACGACACCGCCAGGCTGCGGCTGCTGAGCGAGGACAGCCTGACCTCGACTCTCAACGCCGGCGACGGCGGCGGGGCGATGCGGACCCCCGCGCACCGCCATCCGCGCGACGCCACGATCATCCCCAAAAGCCGCGACTTTCATTAGCACTTGCCCCCGTCCGCCGATTCGTGCGTTGGCACCGGCGTGAGTGGACACATCAGCCAGTGGATCGAGCATTACGGCGTGGTTGGCGTGTTCGTCACCGCCGCGGTCGAGGGCGAGATCGGCGTGCTGGTCGGCGGGGCGATGGCGCGGCTGGGCAAACTCAATCCGTTGTACGTCGTGCTGGCGGCGTGGGGCGCCGCGTTCATCTCGGCGCAACTGTTCTTCTATCTCGGGCGATCGCAGCGCGACAGCAAATGGGTCCACAAGGTCACCGACAAGCGCGCCTTCGCGCTGGCACTGCACTGGATCGAGCGTCATCCGCGATTGTTCTGCCTGTTCTATCGCTTCATCTACGGCTTCCGGATCGTCGGGCCGGTGGCGATCAGCCTGAGCCAGGTCAACGCGCACCTGTTCTGGGTGATGAACCTGTTCACCGCACTTGCCTGGGCATGCATCGGGGTCAGCGCGGGCTGGTTCATCGGGCCCGAAATCGCGCATTGGGCCGGCCAATGGTTCACGCCGCACCGATTCGCCATCGCCAGCGCGGTCGCCGCCGCGCTGATGCTGATCGTGATCAGCGGGCGCGCGGGCCGCGCCGAGCGGCGCAAGCACGCGCAGGACCCTATTCAGCCAAGCGTAAGCTGAAACCTGCTTTTTGGCGGCAAATCAAGATATTTGGACAATATATGAAACAGCTTACCCTGGCCCTTGCGGCCGCCGCAACCTTGCTTGGCGTCGCCGCGCCGGCCGCCGCTCCGGTCCCGATCGAGGGCCGCTGGGCGCGGGGCAATATGCAGATCCGGATCGCGCCGTGCGGACAGGCGCTGTGCGGGACGGTGCTGCGCGCATCGGACAAGCAGAAAGCGCGCGCCGAGGCCGGCAGCGGCACCGACCTGGTCGGCGCGACCCTGATCCACCATATCCGTGCCGTCGGGCCGGGGCGCTACACCGCCAAGGTGTTCGTCGCGGACAAGAACATGAATGCCAACGGCACCATCGTCCAGGTTTCGCCCGACGAACTCAACGTCAAGGGCTGCATCGCGTTCGGGCTATTCTGCAAGTCGCAGCAATGGACCCGGATCGGACGCTAGGCGAGTTCGCCGGCGAGCACCGCCGCCTGGAGCGCGGCCATCTCGTCGGCCCAGTAGCGATCGGCGGCGAGATGCGGGCTGAGCGCGCGGATTCTGGCATGGACCGTC
>JAYTIS010000110.1:0-2846 GCA_043731725.1 Novosphingobium sp. | reverse complement strand
CTGTTTGAACGCCACGCCCGGCTGTTCACCTGCGCCGGAGGCACCGCGGCGATGGACCTGATGCTTGAGACGATTGCCGCCAGCCACGGGCCGGCGCTGGCCCAGGCGGTTTCGGACCAGTTGATCCACGAACGCATCCGCGGCCCCAGCGATCCCCAGCGCGGCGGTGACCTGGCGCTGGCCGATCACCCGCTGGTGGCGCGGGTGGTGCGGATCATGCGGGATCACGTGCCCAAGCCGTTGCCGATGGACCGGATCGCAGCCGAAACGGGGATCGACCGGCGGCGGATCGAGCGCCAATTCCAGGCCGTGCTGGGCTGCGCGCCTGGCGCGCATTACCGCGACCTTCGGCTTCGCCACGGGATTGGCCTAATGCGCCAGCTGGGGCTTTCGGTCCAGGCCGCAGCGGCGGCCTGCGGCTATTCCTCGCAAGCCGTGTTCAGCCGCGCCTGCAAAGAGCATTTTGGCCACGCGCCGCGCACGTTTGCTCGCGGCCCAGACAAGCTTTAGGGACAGGCCATGGAACCAATCCTTGATGGCAAGATAACACTGGATCCTGGCCCAGAACCGCAGCGACTGAATCGCCGGAGCGACGCCGTCAAGGTCGGCAACCAGGTTTTCCCAATCGACCAAATCATCAAATGGATCGAGACCCGGCTGCATACTTTTTATGTCACTGTTGCTAGCCGGCAGGTGACGGTCGTTGTGAGGCAGCACGCCCACAATTTCCGCAAGTCCCTGAGTACCGAGGCCGACAGCTTCCCGCCGAACAACCTGTTGAAGCTGCCCAACTGCTAGTCATTAGTGGGCCGCGACGGGTGACCGCGCGGCCCATGCGTGCCCCGTCAGAAACCGGATCATCAAACATTAGCTGAGATAATGGCAGCTCCCGACCCATACACCGCCGTTTACGCAGCACTTTCGTTTGCCCGAATAGCGGTCATTCAGGGCCAAGAGGATCGGGCTAAGACCGGGCACATTGGCATATTGATTGGCCAACTGTTTCATGCTCGATATCAGGAAATATTCGACCTTTTTTGATTCAGGGCTGTAAAGCCATGACTGAACAGTTGATCATTTGGACTTTGGATTGGGTGCCCGAATTAGTCAGCGGCTTCGTGCGTGATCTGCGCTTACGGTGGGCGGCAGAGGTAGCTGGTCTGGCTTTCGAAGTGAACCAGCCATCAGCGATTAAGCCGTATGACGCATCAATGAATGTTTTCCCGCGGCGCGAACAGAATTAGCTTCACGCGGTCGAACCCGTCCACATAGCCATCATCTTCCTCGAAACCCGGAAACAATTAAGACTATGACAACACCGCAGACGATCTCACGCGGTTCGATGATGATCGCAGCTTTTTCGACGATCGTCGAATGGTATGATTTCACGCTTTATCTATATTTGGTCACAATTTTGTCACGGGTCTTCTTCGATCGCGGCGAGGCATCGATCCTTGTTACTCTGGCCGGCTTTGCCTTGGCCTACCTGATGCGGCCAATCGGAGCGCTAGTGTTCGGTTACATCGGTGATCGGCACGGCCGGCGCCCTACGATGCTGTTTTCCATGGCTCTGATGACTGTCGCCATGCTCGCCACCGCGCTCTTGCCTACTGCCGCTCAGATCGGCCCAATAGCAGGAATTTTGCTGTTGTTGATCCGGTGTGTGATGGGCTTTTCGGTCGGCGGGGAATATACCGGGGTAGTAGCCTATCTGCTGGAGGGGGCGCCACAGAACCGGCGCGGCCTGATCACCTCGCTGGCCGCTGCTGCCAGTGAGATCGGCGCGCTGCTGGCGGTCGGCGTGGCGGCCCTGACAGTCAGTTCAATGAGCAATGCGGAGCTGATTTCGTGGGGCTGGCGCATCCCGTTCCTGTTCGGCGCTGTGCTGGCCGGCAGTGTTCTGGTTGCTCGATCGACAATGCAGGAGTCCCCCGACTTTTTGCAGCAACAGGAACGCGGATCGGTGCCTGTAAATCCGTTGCGACACACGCTCGCCAGCCATCGCGCCGGGATTGCGCGCGGGTTCGCGATTTCGGCGCTTGGTTCGATCACCTATTACGTCGGAATAACCTACGTCCCTGTATTCCTCATCTCGATAGGGACCTTGGATGAAGCCGGGTCGCTATGGCTAGCGACCATTGCGGCTATCGCAGTGATCGTCGTCACGCCGATAATCGGAATGCTGTCCGACCGGTGGGGACGCAAACCCGTGTTGATTGCACTAGCCGCCGCCAGTGCCGTGCTGCCGGTTACGATGTTCTGGCTGATGGCTAGCGCTTCTTACTTGAACGCGCTTGGCGGGGCGATTGTCCTTGCGGGTGTGGCCGGCGGAGTGAGCGCAGTCGGAGCCGCAGCCACCGCAGAGCAGTTTCCCGGCGAAGGACGTCTCAGTGGCCTAGCCCTGGGGGTAACCGCGGCGACTGCTTTGTTCGGTGGTTTTACCCCTTACGTTGCTCAACTGATGATGGATCGTACACACTCTTCTCTGGTCCCTGGCATTATGATAGCCGTCGTTGCCTGCTGCGTTCTTCCAGTGGTGCTGGCCATGCCCGAGACTTCGCCTACGCGGACAGGACTCCCAACGACCGATGGGCGCGGCTAAGATCAATGCGAAGCATTCAACCCTTCACCAATGCATATGGAGCACTGCAGTCTGAACGAAGGACTAGTTTCAGGAACGTGGCGATGGCGCGTGAATGACAACTTTGTTGCGCGAAGCGGACGTTGCAGCAAATGACTGATTTTGGGCCGTTTTCGGATAGTTAGGTTTTAGTCGATCAAGCACAAAAGCTGACGTTCCGCCCATTGTCCAGCGCGATGTTGCTTCCGCCAAATTTGCGGACATA
>JAYTIS010000109.1:0-3620 GCA_043731725.1 Novosphingobium sp. | reverse complement strand
GGTCAGTGACCACCTGCCGCGCGGTTAGCGCGTGATGCAGCGGCCCCGCCATATCACCCTGTAGCGCCAGAAACCGCGCCTGTGGTCCGCCGATCAGATCGAGCTGTGGCACCGGGTTGGCGGCGAGAAACCGAGCCTTGCGGAGATTGCAGTGAGCTGAAATTGCCGCAGTCGTCAGCCCTTCGGAACGCAGCATCCGCTGCACCGCGTTGAACCGGTATAATCCCGAGGGATCGAATGTGCTGCCCAGAAACCGGCGCCCATCGCTGGCGTACCCAACTGCATCTTGCGGGCCGGTCAGGCTGTCAAACGCGGCATACCAGCCAGTAAGCTCCGGACGTGGCGCGTATCCGGGTGGAGCGTGAAGGAAGCACACACCTTCGCCCGCCATCGCGTATTTGTATCCGCCCGCGGTGTAGAACACCCGGTCAGCCACCGCAGATAGGTCAGTCGGCGTGGCCATAAATCCGTGATAGCCGTCGATCACCACCCATGGGCCAGTGGGCGCGGCGAGTGCGGCCAGTGCCGTCAGATCGCCGAGCGCCCGACCTGAATTGAACTGCACTTGGCTGGCGAAAATCACATCAAAATCGCCACCCTGTGCGGTCTTGACCAGCTGGTCCTGCGGCACTGTAGTCAGCGCTATCCGCCCGGCCTCGGCCCAGCGCTGCGATTGGCGGCGGAAGGAATGGAACTCGCCGTCGCTGGCCAGCACGCGCGGGCACTTTTGCGGCAAAGCTGAAACGATCCGCACCAGGAATTCGTGGGTATTTGGTGCAAAGGCGATTGTCGCTGGATCGGGCAGCGCCAGTTCAGCGGCGATGTGTGCCTGCGCTTCGGGGATGACCTCGGCAAAGATCCGGTCCCATTTGTGATCGGCCAACAGCGCCGCGTCCTGCCACGCGGCCGTATGTCCAGCAAAGCTCACATCGGGCCACAAATGGTGGCTGTGCGGCGCGAAGTGCATCCGCTCGGGCGCGGCTTCCAGCGCGCGCGAAAACAGCCGTTTGTAACTCACCGGCTCGTTCACGGGCTGGCTCACAGGGCAGTCCGCAGCGACCACAATTCGGGAAAGGCGCGTTTGGCCAGCGTCGAGTGCAGATAGCTCGCGCCCGCAGTCCCGCCGGTGCCGGGCTTGCCGCCGATCACCCGCTCGACCGTCAGCACGTGTTTGTGCCGCCAGGTCGCCATCGCATCGTCAAGATCGACCAGCTTTTCAGCGAGTTGGTACAGGTCCCAATAGGCCTCGGGGTGCTGATAAACCGTCAGGAATGCCGCCTCGACCGAAGGCTGGTGGGTGTAAGTCTGCGTAACGTCGCGCACCAGAACTTCGGATGCTATCGGCAGACCGGCGCGGGCGGCGGCGGCAATTGCCTCATCCCACAGACTTGGCGCATGGAGTGCGGCTTCCAGCGCCGCGCGCGCCGCAGGTCGATCATCCTGAAAGCTGAGGAAATTCCCATCCTTGAGGCCGAGCAGGTATTCGACGGTGCGAAATTGGTCGGACTGGAACCCGGAACTGGGGCCAAGCGCGAACCGGAAGCTGGTGTAATCGCTCGGCGTCATTGTTGCCAGCACGTCCCAACTCAGCGTCATGACGGCCTGAATCCGGCTGACTCGCGCCAAAGCCTTATAGGCCGGAACCAGCGCATCGCTGCTCACTTGGCTGAGCGCCAGCCGCAGCTCGCGGATCATCTGCCCCAGCCACAATTCCTTGGTCTGGTGGATGACGATAAACAGCATCTCATCGTCAGTCCCCGAACGCGGATGCTGGCAAGCGAGCAAATCATCGAGCGCAAGATAGCGCGCATAGGTCATCGGCGCAGGATCGGTCATCGCGCGACCATCATGCCAACCGGTTTCAATTGCAAGCGAGGCCCCCGGTTAGAACACCGCCTTGGGCGTATCCTCGGCCATCATCGCCTGCCGCACCAACGGGATCGGCGGTCCGCCAAATTCCAGGAACGCGTCGTGGAATGATTTCCACCCCGCGCGGCCACCACGAGTCGCGGTCCAGTCCGCGCGCAACTTGCGGATCATCAATTTGCCCAGCGTGTAGTTGAGGTAAGCCGGATCGTAGGCCCCGCGCCGCGCTTGCTGTTCGGCGGTGCCGGCATCTTGAAAACAAGCGGTGCGGAAGAACTGGGTCGACTGCTCGATCGTCATGCCAGCGGTGTGCAACCGGATTGCCGAGAGGAACCGGCAATCGCGTAAGAGGGCGTTGGACAGTTGCCCGACGTGGAATTCCGGATCGCCGTCACCCAACCCGGCTTCCCACATCATCTCCTCGCCGTAATGCGCCCAGCCTTCGGCAAAGGCATAGCCCACGAACATCCGCCCGAACACCGATGGCGCGCGGTTGGCATGGAGGAACTGCACGAAGTGTCCGGGCATGACCTCGTGCACCGAAGTGAACATCAGGTCATCGACCCCGGGGATATATTCGTTTTGCTTTTCTTTGGACCAGGTCGGGTCGGGCGCAGCGATGTAGTAGATCGAGGGAATGCCCTTTTCGAGCGGCCCAGGCGGATCGATGTATGCCCCGTTCTGCGCGTTGTACGGTGGGCTCTGGCGGACTAGCGCCTGCTCGGTGCCGGGGATCGTGACCAGATCCTTGGTCTTGATGAACTGGGTTAACATCGGGATTTGACGGGTTGCCTCGGCCACCGGGTTGTCGGTGGGCTTGTGCGCGTTCATTTTGGCCATGCAATCAGGCACGCTGGCGCCGGGCGCAAATTGAGCGCAGGCCGCAGTAAGTGCATCCTGATTGCGCTTGAGGTCGGCCTCACCGACCTTTTCCAGATCGGCCACGGGTACGTTGACCGCCTCGGTATCGCTGAGCATCTGCGAGAACTTGTCTGCCCCCAGGGCGAACGAGCCTGCGCCTTCCTGGCCTTTAAGCCAGGTCGAAAGATCGGCCATCGCCGCCGACGCCTTATCGGCTGCTGCCTTGAGCCGGGTTTGCAGCGCCGTGTCTTTGACGTCGGCAAAGGCAGTCAAAACGTCTTTGCCGTAAAACTCGGCATAGCCGCTGAACGCCGCTGTGCCGTAAGTGACCAAGGGTGCAGCCAGGGGCCCCTTAAGATTGCCTTTGATCGCGGCGGCGGCGGCGGGAACGCCTTCGAGGAATTGCGCGAGCGCGGTGGCACGCTGCGGGCGCGGGGCATATTCGCGCGCCAAGTACACGTTGGGATCGAACGCGCCGACATACCACGCCGGATTATGGTGCGGTTGATCCGCCACTTCGAGCCAGAACAGCTGCCCCTTGGCGACCTGCACCATATAATCGCGTTCAAACTTATCCTTGCCGGTTACTGCGCCGTAGGCCCCGGCATCGGCAATGACTTTGCGCAGGAAATCCCCGCGCGACTTTAGTCCTGCGGGGCTCCAATCGGCAAACTTGCCATCGTACTGATGTGCGCCTTGGTAAACCGCGAAATTGGGATCCATCTTTAGCCAGCCGTCGATCGTGGTTTGGGCAAACTGCGCCCATGGCGCCTGAGCGGCAACTTGTCCGCCGCCTCCGACCATATCGCACGAAGCCAGCGCCGCCGAAGCCAGCAAAGCAATGAAAGTTTGGCGAAGCGCCATGGTTCTGTCTCCCAAACGAAATTTTCGTG
>JAYTIS010000108.1:0-3300 GCA_043731725.1 Novosphingobium sp. | reverse complement strand
GTGGTCTGGCCAGCAGCCGCGCCCGGGTTGCGCAGGGCACCCTGGAGGAAGCTGCCGAATACGTTGCCCACGCCGGCGGCCGCAGCGCCCGCGCCAATTGCCGCGAGACCGGCACCGATGACCTTTGCAGAAGCGAGATCCATTATGATAACTCCATTTAGTAAAGTGTTGAATGAAAGGGGTTGTTTGAAACTAGTGAAGGTTGACCGCATCATTGATGTAGAGCGCGGTCAACAATGCGAAAACATATGCCTGAATAGCACCGACCAGCAGCTCAAGCGCGCTCACACCTGTCACGAAGACGAAGCAAAGCGCGGAGATTGCGTAGCCCATCGGCCCGCCAGCGTTGAGCCCCTGAACCACGAAGTTGCCGAACACGTCGAGCAGCACGTGGCCCGCAAACATCGCGATGAACGGCCGCAGCCCAAGGCTGAACGGGCGCACAATGAAGCTGACGAATTCTACGGGCGCAATAAACAGCTTGAGCACGAACGGCGCACCCTTGGGCACGAACAGCGAGAAAAAGTGCAGCCCGTGCTTCCAGAAGCCAACGCCGAGGACAATGCCGAAGCTGACCAGGCTCATCACCATCGTGACGGAGAACTGGCTGGTCACCGTGAACGGGTGTGCGCCCGGAACGATCCCGAACGGCATTGCGCCGATCCAGTTGGAAAACAGAATGAACACAAACGCGGTGAACACCCACGGCAGATAGCGGCGGCCCTCGGCCCCGATCGAACTGCGGGTGATATTGTCGAGGAAGCCGGTCATCCCTTCGACCGCGACCTGCCAGCGGCCGGGGACCAACTGCCGTTTCATCCCGCCCCACATGAATGCCAGCACAGCGGCAAACACGATCAGCATCCACAGTGAGGAATTGGTGAACTGAAACGGCGACACGGTCAGGTGATCACTGCCAATCGGCGTGATCGTGAACTGGCTCATCGGGTCGATCTTGGCTGCACCTGCCACTTTGCATTAATCCCTGCGTTAAATTCGCGCCTAGTTCTGGCGGTTGTTGTTGCCGCGCACCACTTGCAGGCAGGCGCCAGCAAAAGCCATAAACATCAGCCCGAGCATGATCCACGGCCGGGTCCCAAACAACTGGTCGAGCCCCCAGCCGATGACGATTCCGCCGAGCGGATAACCCACCATGGTCGAGGCGACCTGCATTCCGACCGAGCGCCCTTGATCGCGCAGCGGCACATGATCGCGCGCGAGCCGGTCGTCCTCAGCGCGCCGCGCCGCATCGAGCCGCTGCTGCAACGAGCCAAGCGCCGGATCTTCAACCGGCGGCGGGGTGGTCGGATCGGTGGAGTCTTGCACCACGAAGGTCAACAATCCCTGGTCTGAAATTGGGGTCAAAAAGCGGACAAATCGAACGAAATTCGCCGGAAAGACAGGCCTTCCCGCGAAGCGCCGTCCCCTTAGGCAAGCCAGTGCCCGAAGTCAACCGCAGCGCAAAAAGGGCGCCGACAGTGCTGTCGGCGCCCCATGTTGCGGCGCAAAAGTTCAGTTGGAGGGCGCGTCTGCAGCCGGGCAATGACTGTCACGCAGTGGTGCTTCTGCGGAGCGGGTTCGCCAAGCGCCATCGGGCGACTGGTACTTTTCACCGGGTCTGGTCTTCAGGATCAAGCGGCATCCGGTGGTGAAGGCATATTCCTCTACCGTCGAATGGTTAACCCCGGCGCGCTCGGCGTAAATTGCGCGACGCTTGATATTCACGTCGTCAGCCGTGCGGCGCACGTCCGATTTGGGCGAAGCCGGGAAACCCAGATAGCCGTCGACTTGCTCACCCACCTGACCGGCGGCACGGGCAGCATTGTAAGCCGGATTGGCACTCTCTGCCGCCGCCGGCATCGCTGACAGCAATATGCCGAGCGCCACGCCGCTCAATCCCGCACGGCACAGGTTCGAGGAATTGCGTTGGATCAACCGGGTCATCACTCAAAACTCCATTCTCAAAAAACGTCAGGATTCTTGTCGACCGTGTTCGCGGCATCGGCCGCGAGGCGATAGACCACCTCCTGCTTGATGTTGATGTTCAGCTCAATCACGATGGGCTTGTCCGGTGCAGTCACCGAGACACATCCACCGAGCGTCAGCGCGCTGCTCAGCAACATCACCGCAGCGGTTACCCAGCAGCGGTGCGGCCTCCGTTTCCTCAAAGCGATTTCCATTTCTGGTCCCTGCATGTGCCAGGGTTTCGCAGCCAAGGCGCGGTTGGTCAATTCGAAGCTGTTCATGGACTTGTCCTGCTTTCGGAATGCTGAATATTGTCGTTTTTCTGCGCCGACGGCACGCTCGCGGGCACACTTACCGGCGGTTTTGCTGGCGGAACCGGACCTGGCTGACTTGCTCCGGGCACCGGGCTGACAGGTCCGATTAGCCCCAAGCTGCGCGGATCCTTCACGTAAGTCGGATCGTACAGCGATTTAAACGAGGTGATTAGCTGATGGAACGGGCCACGGATGTTGATATTGAAGCGGATCGGCAGCTTGGCGAACCGCTGAGTAATGAAGTTGCGTTTGGCACCTTGACCCTGGCTGACCCCGTCGATCCGCATCTTGGACACGATCTCGCCGTCAAGCCGGCCTTGCAGCCCGATCTCCATGTGTTTGAAATTAAGGCTACGGAGCGCCTGAAACGCGAAATTGCCCATCGGTGACAGGTCTTTGTACGTCAATTCGCCGATGTACGACAGATTGCCGCCCGGTGCCCGCGAGACCAGGATACCGTTTTCAATCCGCCCGCCATTCTGGTCGAACACCAACGGCAGTTCGCCATCAAAGATGCCATTGGCGGAGACGTTACCGAGGCCAATTCGCTGGACAAATTTCGCCAGATTAAGCGCGTTCACCTTGATCGTGAAATGCCGCACATCGGCTCCGCCCAGCACGAACCGGGTCGGCAGCAATTCGAGTGAACCGTCAATAAATGGCCACTTCGCTCCATTCACAACCAGCAGATGACCGGGCTCGAGCTGGAACGAGACATCGCCGTCGTTGACCTCGATCCCCGGGTTGATCGAGGCGACGTGGAGCACTTGGCGCGGCGCGGTGACGAGGCCGAGCAGGTCGGTGAAATGAACCGTGCCCTTGGCACCCTTGACCGGACCGAACTGCGCCCCGAAATCGAGCTTGTCGGTGCTGAAATCGCCCGAGCTGGTCACTCCGTGCCGGTCCCAGTCGATCCGGCCCTGACCATAAACCCGCCCCTTGGCGACTGCGATCACGCCTTGGCTGAGGTAAGTCAGTGTATCGGGCTGGAGACCCTTGTCGAATTCGATCCCCGGCACCA
>JAYTIS010000107.1:0-2335 GCA_043731725.1 Novosphingobium sp. | reverse complement strand
GTGCAGATGGCATTCGGCATCGACATGGACATCTCGCGGCCAGTTGCCAATCGTATTGGCCGGGCACTTCTTGCCGCCGATAACGCCGCGAGCAACCAGGAACTGGTAAAGTTCAATACCAGCGTCAACGACGAAGACAGCGCGTGGGAGCTCTCGTTGATGAGCGAGCTTGATGCCGCGATCGACAACGGTGATATCTGGATTGCCTACCAACCGCAGTTCAGCTTGCACGACGATCACATCTCTGGCGCGGAAGCGCTGGTCCGGTGGCAGCACCCCACCCGCGGTGCCATTTCGCCAGAAGCATTCATCCTTCCTGCCGAAGCGCACAATCGCATCAGCCGCCTGACTTTCCATGTCCTTGAGGAGGCGACCCGATCGGCCCGCAAGCTGATTGCCGACAATCCGACGTTCCGTCTGAGCGTCAATGTCTCGGCCAACCTGCTCCAGCAGGAGCACCTGCCGTTCAAGATCTCGCAGGTCCTTGCGCGGACCGGCTTCCCGGCGGGCAACCTTACACTGGAAGTCACCGAATCCGCGCCATTCAAGGAGCACAACCTGGTCAAGAAGAACCTCTCCGGCATCGCCGCGATCGGAATCGATCTGTCGATCGACGATTACGGAACGGGTAACGCGACGCTGGAATATCTGCGTTCAGTTCCATGCCAGGAGATCAAGATCGACCGCCGCTTCGTGATCGGGCTGGTCGACAATGCCAGCGACATGATGCTGGTCGAATCGACCATCGTCCTGGCCCACGGACTGGGACGCCGGGTCATCGCCGAGGGGATCGAGGATCCCGAGACGCTTTCGCTGCTGCGGGCGATCGGCTGTGACATCGCACAAGGCTATTACCTCGCCAAACCGATGCAGCTGGAAGCACTTTCCAACCTGCTCGCCAACGAAGCGAAGGTAAGAGCGGCCTGATTGCCGGAAACTGTCGCAGAAGCGGCGGCTCGCATGCCCCTAAGAAATTCGCTGAGGGCAATATCGATCTGCCCGGCATTGCCCCTTCGGGCCGAATCACAGCTTCGCTAAGTAGCTGCCAAAGCTAGTGATTCGTTGCCGCGCCAACGCGCGCCCCTGCGCCAGCGCGCGCCAAAATCATCCCAGACACAAACTACAGCGTTGAAATTCAGTGCAAAATCACTTGCACCGGCAATTCTTTATGGTGAATTTTGTCCTATTGCCTTTGGTTACTATTTAGTTAAAATGCTTGGTGTTCGAGCTCCACCCGAGTTCGACATAAGTCCAGGAGGCGTCCTATGTGGGATTGGCTTATCAAGGCATTCGGCGAACGCTGAATGCTACTCACGAGTTTTGAAACGGCCCTGACACAAGTCGGGGCCGTTTTCATTTGCGGGTATTGGTTTGTAGGTTCAGCCGACCAAGGCGTTGAGCGAGCGATCCAGCATCAGCAACTGCCACAGCAGCCGCCCATGATCGGCACGCCCTGCGATATGTTCGTCGGCAATGCTACCAAACGCCTTGGCGTCAAACCATCCGGTCCTGGCCAGTGCAGCGCTTGAACCGATCGCGCGCGCGCTGGATGCAAGCGGCCCGCGAAACCATTGGGCGATTGGCATCACGAAGCCTTGCTTGGGCCGATAGAGCACTTCCTGAGGCAGGTAGCGTTCCATCGTCTTCTTGAGCAGCCACTTGCCCTCGCCGCGCCTCGTCCTGAGGCCTTCGGGCAAGGCAGCGGCGAATTCGATCAGCCGGTGATCGAGCAGTGGCTCGCGCGCCTCAAGGCTCACCGCCATGCTGGTGCGATCGACCTTGGTCAGAATGTCACCCGGCAGCCAGAACTTGAGATCGGCATATTGCGCCCGGTCGAGCCCTGAGCGCGCCTCGGCCCGGCGCATCGTGGCTTCGAACGGCAGCTCGGCCCGGTAGTCGCCGCGCAATTTGAGAAAGTCAGGCGAATAGAGCCGCTGCCGCAATTCCGGCGGGAGGATCGCTAGCGCACGCGCGTATCCCGCTTCGCTGCTTCCAGCGAGGCTGAGGAGTGTCGTCTTGGCGCGGAGCGGGCGCGGGGCCCAATCTGCTTTGGGGTAAACCGCCCCCAGGCTGCCCAGCATCGGGCCGCGCAAGCCTTGCGGCAGTAGCCCGCGTAGCCGGTCCTCGGCGTACTGGAACTTGTGCCGCCGATAACCGGCGAACGCCTCATCCGCTCCGTCACCTGACAATGCTACAGTAACGGTTTCACGCGCCAGCTGACAAACGCGCCAGGTCGGCAGCGCCGAGGCATCGGCAAAAGGTTCGTCGAACATCGCGGCAAGGGTGCCGACATGCTCGAAATCGTCCGGCGAAACCTGTCGCGCATGATGATCGG
>JAYTIS010000106.1:0-17442 GCA_043731725.1 Novosphingobium sp. | reverse complement strand
GGTTCGCGATGCTGATCGCAAGCCAGCCGAATTGATGGCATTCGGCGGAATCAAAGCTGGCGTCGTGGTGGCCGAACTCGCCCCGGGCGGCGGCTACTACACCCGACTGCTCAGCCTGGCAGTCGGGCCCAAAGGCCATGTTTATACCGTGTCCAATAAGCCTTCTGTGGCGGCGATCGAGTGGGCCACGAGCCATCCCAATACCACCGAGCAATCAGGCCAACTCACCGCGCTCGCACCCGTTCGGGTCGATGTCGTCTGGACTGCGCTCAACTATCACGACTTCAAGAACATCAAGGACGGCGATAGTACCATGGCCGCCAGTCTGACCAAGCGGGCGTTCGTTGCGCTCAAGCCGGGCGGGGTTTTTCTGATCAACGATCACGAAGCGGGTCCGGGGACCGGCGCGAGCGTGACCTCAACCCTGCACCGCATCGATTCGGCACTAGTGATCAAGGAAGTTGAGGCGGTCGGGTTCAAGCTCGATGCGCGGAGCAACCTGCTCCGCCACCCTGAAGACAACCACACTCTGCACGAAAAAGATGTGCCGCGCGGTAAGACCGATCAGATGGTGCTGCGCTTCAGAAAGCCGCGCTGACCGACTGCTTCAGGTGCTGCGCCACCGCGCGAAGATCGCGGTCGGGAGAAGTCTGCCGTCCGGCCCCTGCTCGCGCACTGCCAGATCGCCGTGTTCGATCGTGCCGGGCAGATCGGCGAACAGTTCATCCATCAGCCCGGCCAGCGCCAGCGACGACATCCGCACCGCATAGACGGTGAGAAACAGGAATTTGCTTTCGGCGCTGAGCAGCCCGCGGCAATCTGCGAGCAGACCGGGCAGATGTTCCTCCAGCCGCCAGACCTCGCCTTCGGGCCCGCGTCCAAATTTGGGCGGATCGAGGATGATCCCGTCATAGTGCTTGGCGCGCCGAACTTCGCGCGCGGCGAATTTGGCCGCATCATCTACGATCCAGCGGATCGGGCGCTCGGTCATGCCCGATAGCTCGGCATTAACCCGCGCCTGCGCGACCGATTTCTTTGAGGCGTCAACGTGGGTGACCGGGCCATATTCAGACAGCGCCAAGGTGCCGACCCCGGTATAGCCGAACAGGTTAAGCGTGCTGGAAGCTGCGTCATTCAGGCGCAGCCCGGGACCCTGACCCTGCAAACTATCGACGTCGCTTTGCGACGACATCATTTTCTGTGCTGGGGCCCGGCCTGCGCCGGGATGACGAGAGAGCTGTTCACCCACCCAATCCCACACCGGGGCCATGTCGGGGAAAAAGCCGAGATGGCGAAACGGCGTGCACTGCGCGGTAAATTTGACCGTGCTTCGGCTGAGCGGCCATCCATCCGCCGGCACTGATGCGGCGAATTGCCAGCGCCCACCGCCGTCCTCGTCCGAACCGGGGACGAATTCACCTTCGGCGCGCCAGCGTTCCAGCCGGGGGGTCCACAGCGCCTGCCCATCGGGGCGAATGAACTGATACGGGCCATAGCGTTCCAGCTTGCGGCCATGTCCGCTATCAATCAGGCGGTAGTCATCCCAGCCATCACCAACGAGCAGCTGCGGCTGGACCGCCAGCTTGGCCATCAGCCGCGCGCTGTCGCATGCTGCGAGACATATTCCGCCACGGCGTCATAGCCGCCCGGCAAGTCCACCAGCCGCTCCTCGCGCTCGAACAGGTCGCCAATTCGCGCGGGCAGGATGGGCCGCTGACCAGTCGCGCGCTCGACTGCGTCGCCGAACTTGGCCGGGTGCGCAGTGGCCAGTGTCACCACCGGAATTTCCTTCGGCAGATCGGCGGCGCGCGCCGCATGCAGCCCAATCGCGGTGTGCGGATCGAGCAGCTCACCGGTGTGTTCGTAGGCCCAGCGCAGCGCCTGCGCCATGTGGTCGGCATCGGCGCGCGCGCTGGAAAACAGCCTCGCCGCGCCCTCGCGTTGGAGGTTGGTGAGTTGCATCGCCTTGGTCGCCTCAAAGGTGCCCATTTGTGCCGCCAGCGCAGTCCCGTCGCGCCCGCCCAGATCGAACAGCAGCCGCTCGAAGTTGGACGAAACTTGGATATCCATCGAGGGCGCAGCCGTGGGGGTGACGGTCCCGGCCGAGTAATCCCCGCTGGTCAGCGCACGGTGGAGGATATCGTTGACGTTGGTCGCCACGATCAGCCGCGCCACCGGCAGGCCCATTTGCGCGGCGACATAGCCCGCGAAAACGTCGCCAAAATTGCCGGTTGGCACCGCAAAGGCGACCGCGCGCTGCGGAGCACCCAGTTGTAGCGCGGCGGCGAAATAGTAGACCACCTGCGCCATCAGCCGCGCCCAGTTGATCGAATTGACCGCACCGATGGCAAAGCGGCTGGTCATCGCCGCATCGCCGAACATGCGCTTCACCACCGCCTGGGCATCGTCGAAAGTGCCCTCGACCGCTATGTTGTGCACATTGGGGGCCAGCACCGTAGTCATCTGGCGGCGCTGCACATCGCTCACCCGGCCCTTGGGGTGAAGCATAAAGATGTCAACCCGCGCCCGCCCTGCAACAGCGTCAATCGCCGCCGAGCCGGTATCGCCCGAAGTTGCGCCCACGATCGTCAGCGGATCGCCGCCACGCGCCAGGAATTCTTCAAACAGCAGCCCGAGCAATTGCAACGCCACGTCCTTAAACGCCAACGTCGGGCCGTGAAACAGTTCGAGCAACCAGTGCTGCTGATCGAGTTGCCGCAGCGGGGTGACCGCTGCATGCGCGAAGCGGCCGTAAGCCAGTGTGGTTAGTTCCAACAGCCGTGCGGGCGTCAGGCTGTCCCCGACAAACGGCTGCATCACTTTTGCTGCCAGCTCGGCATAAGGCAACCCGGCCATCGCCGCGATCTCTTCGAGGCTAAAGCGCGGCCATTCGCGCGGCAGGTACAGTCCGCCGTCGCTGGCCAGCCCGGCCAGAGTCGCACCGGCAAAATCGAGCGCCGGAGCGCTGCCGCGGGTAGAGATATATTCCATAGTGGGGCGGTTAGCCTTCGGCGGCTGGCGCAGCAAGCCGCTTGCGCAGCGCCAGGACATAGATGACCAACGCGGTCAGGGCGAAGGCAAACCACTGGATTGCGTAAGACCAGTGGTTGTTGGGAAGGTTGGCCGGATCAGGCCGGGCATTGGCGGAGAGACCCGCCAGCGGCGGATCGGCTACTACCCTCACCCCGGTCTTGCCCATCGGCGCAATCGTCCCCGCCACTTCGCCGCCGTCCCACGGCGGGGGTGCGGGGATGTTCGACCAACCAAGCGTGACCATGATCGGGAAGGTTCGCCCATCGCCGGCAATTCCACGCGCCGCCTGGCATTGCACGGTATGGGCAATCCCGCTTTCGCCCTTGGCGTTGAGCCCGGCGATCGCCGAACGTGCGCCGACCGCGGTGCAGGTAAACGCGGTGTGGCGATAAAGGATCGCGTCGCGGTCGCCGCCAAATTGTTCGGGCTGGATATCACTGGAAAACCGCACCGCCGCCGCATAGCGCGCCAGCAATGTTTCCTTCTGGTGCATCCGGTCAAGCTGCCAAAGCCCCAGTCGAACCATGGTGCCGATTGCAATGAGTACGATCAGCGTGGCGATAATCGGCAAGCGCTTCAGCATGGCTTCGCCAGCTTACGCATTCCCCACGCACCATGGGTCAGGCTGATGATCCACTGGCAAGCCCGCTTCATCCGGCGACGGAAACCGCGCTTTGAACGTGAAGGCCTGAGGGCACGGCCCAACCCGCTCGAGCAGCCACAATCGCGACAGGCCGTCGGCCACTGTCGAATTTCACCGGCGGGCAGCCACCACAGTGCCTGATAAGCCCCAGCAAACTTCTGGAAATAATCGCGTCGCCCCGCCATGACCGGGGTGTGTGCGCTGCGATAGACAAATTCGAACAGCGCGTCGGCATCCTGCCAGACAAACATGTTCACCGCCAGCATAGGATCGGGCGAATAGCTGATCCCCATCGCATGCCGCTGTCATCCTGGAGTCGCCAAACGAACCCCGGTGAGGCATCGGCTAAGGCATTGACCCGGTCGAGCATGTCAAAGAACGGCTGCAATCGGGGATCGCCCCGCGGTGCGGTCAGCTTGCCAATATTGATTTGTGCAAGGTGCCAATCACGCGACATTATTCGACCGCGAAGCCCCAATTGCCCCACACATAGATGCACAGGAACAGGAACAACCAGACCACATCAACAAAGTGCCAATACCATGCTGCTGCTTCAAAGCCGAAGTGTTGGCGCGCGGTGAAGTCACCGTTGTAAGTGCGCTTGAGGCAGACCGCGAGGAACACGGTGCCGATAATCACATGGAACCCGTGGAAGCCAGTCGCCATGTAAAACGCCGAGCCATAAGTGTTATGCCCGAACGGGAACGGCGCGTGGATATATTCGTAAGCCTGCAGGCTGGTGAACAGCATGCCCAACAGGATCGTGGCCCACAGTCCCTTTTTCAGACCATCGCGATCACCGTGGATCAGCGCGTGGTGCGCCCAGGTCACCGTCGTGCCTGAGCACAGCAGGATAAATGTGTTGATCAGCGGCAAATCGAACGCGTTCATAACGGCTTCGAGCGCCTTAGGCGGCCATTGCCCACCAACCACGTCCGATATTGTCGACGGGAACAGCGAAAAATCGAAGAACGACCAGAACCAACCGACGAAGAACATCACCTCGGACGCGATGAACAGGATCATACCATAGCGCAGGTGCAGCTGCACCACCGGGGTATGATGACCCTGGTGCGCCTCGGCCACGACCTTGGTCCACCACTGCCACATCGTGAACAGAATTCCCGCCATACCGAGCGGGAAGATAAACTTGCCCGCTGCCATGCCATGCATGAACAGCACCAGCCCGCTGGTCATGGTCAGCGCGGCCACTGCGCCCATAAACGGCATAATATCGGGATCAAGGATGTGGTACTGATGGTTCTTGGTGCCGGCCATGATACTTTCGGTCCCTGTCGTTCAAATTGCCGGCAAGTCTGGCTCACCGGCGCACATTTCATCCGCCCTTATCGCGCCGTCCGCGTGCGGTCCAGTGCCTTTGACATCGGTTTCACCGGCGCGCTTTGGGCCGCGCTCTGATCGGCTGAGACGTGGAAGGTATAGCTCAGCGTGATCTGCGTGGTAGCGGCGCCTTCGGGGTCTTTCAGGATCGCTGGATCGACAAAATAGATCACCGGCATGCGCACTTTTTCGTGCGACTTTAGCGTTTGTTGGTTGAAGCAGAAGCATTGGATCTTCTTGAAATAAAGCCCGGCGAGCTCCGGCTCGACATTGAAACTAGCGACCCCGGTGATCGCGTGATCTGATAGGTTTTCGGCATAAAAATAGGCGATCCGCCGTTCGCCAATCCGCATCTCTTGCGTCACCTGCTCGGGGCCAAAGCGCCACTGCATCCCGCCCTCGACATTGCCATCGAAGCGCACCGAGGTGCGCTGCGCCGCAGCCTGCACCCCGCCCGCTTCGGCTGCGCTGGCGCGCTGGGTGGTGCCGCCGAACCCGGTCGCTTGGCAGAACATCCGGTAGAGCGGCACTGCGGCAAACCCCATGCCCAGCATGACCAAGGCAAAAGCCAGCGCCATCAGCCCAACCCTGAGGTTACGGCGAGGATCAGGCGTGACGACTGAGGCCATGTTCAGGGCATCCGCTTGACGATGGTAATCGCAAAGAACAACACCGCCAGGCCGAACAGCACCAGCGCCAGGGCGCGGTTGCGGCCCTTGATGATGCGCTGGCGTTCGGCGTCGGGGTCAAGCTGAGTCATGACGGGTCATCCAAGGATAAAGCGGTCCACCACCAAAGCGGCAAACAGCACGAACAGGTACAGGATCGAGAATTTGAACAGTCGCCGTTCGGCGCGCATGTCAGCGTCGTTGGCAGCGGTGCGGAACGTGGCGACACGCAAGCTGAGTAGCAAGAAGGCTGCCCCCAGCAACAGGGCTGAAAGACCATATAGCCAACCGGCCAATCCAAGCAGGAACGGGGCGAGCGCGATCGGCAGCAGCAGCACCGCATAGACCAGAATCTGACGACGGGTGGAACGATGCCCGGCTACTACCGGCATCATCGGAATACCCGCGGCGGCATAATCAGTCTCGACAAACAGGGCGAGCGCCCAAAAATGCGGCGGGGTCCAAAAGAAGATGATTGCGAACAGCAGCACCGGCATCAGCTCGATTCTGCCAGTCGCCGCGATCCACCCGATCAATGGCGGAAAGGCACCTGCGCCGCCGCCAATCACGATGTTCTGCGGGGTGCGCGGCTTGAGCCAGATCGTATAGATCACCGCATAGTAAAATATCGAAAAGGCCAGGATCGCCGCCGCCAGCCAGCCCACCGCCAGCCCCATGATCAGCACCGAGCCGACCGAAAGCGCAATTCCAAAATCGCGCGCGGCCTTGCGGTCCATCCGTCCTGCGGGCAGCGGACGATTGGCGGTGCGCTTCATTTTGGCGTCGAGATCGGCCTCCCACCATTGGTTAAGCGCAGCCGAACCCCCCGCGCCGAGCGCGATGCACAGAATCGCGGTGAAGCCGATCACCGGGTTGATCCCGGGCGGCGCAGCGAGCAGTCCGCACAGCCCAGTGAAGATCACCAAGCTCATCACCCGCGGCTTGGTCAGCGACCAGAAGTCGCGCCAATCGGTGGGCAAAGGCAGTGTTTGAAGCGGAACAGTGGTCATGAGTCTCGCGGCCTATAGGCGCGAGTTACAGCCGCTTCAACCAGTCGATTAGCAGCGCATTCACCTCGTGCGGCCGTTCCTGCTGGGTCCAGTGCCCGACCCCCTCGAGCACATGGCCTTCGACCCGTGGTGCGAACTGCCGCATCATCGCCACCGGATCGGGGGCAGCGCCGAACAGCGTGGTGGCGGGATCGCGCGTGCCACCGATGAACAGGCAGGGCTGCTCGATCCGCTGACCCTGCCAGTGCCGCAGCCATTCGAAATCGGCCTCGTGGTTGCGATACCGGTTGAGCGGCCCGGCAAAGCCAGAAGCCTTGAACTCGGCCTCATAGTAATCGAGATCGTCCTTGCTCAGCCAAGCGGGCAGCCCATCCGGATCTGCGACATCGGGCAACCCTTCGAGGAAGGTCGCACCAGCTGGCTTGCTCCAATAGTCACCCGCCGGCACGTCACCGCAGATCGAATACATCATCTTTCGCACCCATCCGCGCGGATCGGCTTCAGCCTCGGCCTCGGCCACGCCCGGCTGTTGGAAATATTCCTGATAGAAGAACCGCCCTTGCGAGGTGAAATGTTCGCGAAAGATCTCAGTAAATGGGCGCTGCGGGGCGCCGCTGAACGGCACCGACAGACCCGCAACAGCGCGAAATACCGCTGGGTTGGTAAAGGCTGAATTCCACACTATCGGCGCGCCCCAGTCATGCCCGATCAGCACCACCTGCTCGCCCGGCGCCAGGGCATCGCGCAATCCGACCAGATCGCCGACCAGCCGCTCCATCGCATAGGCCGCAATGTCAGCCGGTTTGTCCGACCCACCATAACCGCGCACGTCGATCGCGCAGGCGGTGAACCCGGCTTCGGCAATCGGTCCTAGCTGGTGGCGCCAAGAATACCAGCTTTCGGGAAAGCCGTGGACCATGATGACCAGCGGCGCTGTGCCAGACGTTGGGCACTCAATAGCGCAGCGCAGTGTCACCTCACCCACGTCGATCATGCGGAATTCGGGCATTACTTAATCCTGTTCAGATGGGGCCCGCGATCAGACCATCTTACCCGAGATCAGGGCATCGCGGACCGCTTCGGGCGCGGCGGTCGATTGGCGATCAAGCTCGGCCAGTTCAGCCGGAACAAACCAGTGCAGGGCATCGCCGTGGTACGCATCCCAAGCCGCCTGCGCCACCGCCTGCGCAGGCATCACCCGCCACATCCCAGTGGCTGGCAGCTGCGCCTTGTCTTGCGCCGAGAGCATGCCGGTATCGACAATCCCGGGCAAGATGTCCGCCGCGCGCACGCTGCTGCCCGCAAGTTCGACCGACAGCGCTTCGGTTAACCCGCGCACGCCGTGCTTAGTCGCCGAATAGACCGCCATCCCGCCGACGCCGAAAATCGCCGAGGCCGATGCAGTCGACAGACACAGCGAATTGGGCGCTGCACGCAACAGCGGCAACGCAGCGTGGATTACGCTCATCGCGCCGAGCAGATTGACCTCGACCAACTGCCGCACCCGGTCCCAGGCCATATCACCGAACGGTCCCTTCGCGTCGATTCCGGCGTTGCTCAGCAGACAATCGAGCGTGCCGCCGGTACGCGCGGCAAAGGCCGCTATCACCCCGACCACCGCCTCACGGTCCGCCACATCGAGCGCGAGCGGCAATATCCGGTCCGATGTGGCGGCTAGACTGGCCAATCCCGCTTCATCGCGATCCGCCGCCCCGACCAGCCAGCCGCGTTCGGCAAACAGCACTGCCGCCGCGCGGCCAATCCCGGACGCTGCGCCGGTGATAAGAATGGAACGTTGCCGGTCAGTCATCGCACAAGCTCCACAAATGAAAACGTCCCGGCCGCATGGACCGGGACGTTGAGCTATTCAGCAAACCCGCGGGCAGATCAATGATGCGGCGTATCTTCGATCACCGGGAGGGTTTCGAACTGGTGGAACGGCGGCGGGCTCGACAACGTCCATTCGAGCGTCGTCGCACCTTCACCCCAATAGTTGTCGGGGGCCGGCTTACCCGCCGTGAAAGCGTAGATAATGTTGATAAAGAACACCACCATCGAGCTTGCCATCACCAGATAGCCATACGACGAGACCGTATTCCAGTGTTCGAACGCTGGGGCATAATCCGGGATGCGGCGCGGCATGCCTTGCCAGCCCAGAAAGTGCTGCGGGAAAAAGATCAGGTTCACGCCGATGAAAAATACCCAGAAGTGCACGTGCGCCAAGAATTCTGAATGCATCTTGCCGCTCATCTTGGGGAACCAGTAATAGAAGCCCGCGAACAGCGAGGTGACCGCGCCCAGCGACAGCACGTAGTGGAAATGCGCGACCACGAAGTAGGTGTCCTGCACATCATCGTCGATACCGCCATTGGCCAGATATACCCCGGTGACGCCGCCCACGGTGAACAAGAGAATGAAGCCCATCGCCCAGACCAGCGGGCTCTTGAACTCGATCGAGCCGCCCCACATCGTCGCGCTCCAGCTGAAGATCTTGATCCCGGTGGGCACCGCAATCACCATCGTGGCGAGCGTAAAGTACATCTTGGTGTCCAGGCTCATGCCGGTGGTGTACATATGGTGCGCCCACACGACGAAGCCGACCACACTGATTGCAACCATCGCGTAAGCCATGCCGAGATAGCCGAACACCGGCTTTTTCGAGAAGGTCGAGACGATCTGGCTGATGATGCCAAAGCCGGGCAGGATCATAATGTACACTTCGGGGTGGCCGAAGAACCAGAACAAATGCTGGAACAGCACCGGATCGCCGCCGCCCTTGTAATCGAAGAACGTGGTGTGGAAGTTGCGATCAGTGATCAACATGGTGATCGCCGCCGCCAGCACCGGCAGCGCCAGAAGCAGCAGGAACGCGGTGACCAGCACCGACCACACGAACAGCGGCATCTTGTGCAGGGTCATCCCCGGAGCGCGCATGTTGAAGATGGTGGTGATGAAGTTGATCGCCCCCATGATCGAGGCCGCGCCCGCGAGGTGGAGCGAGAAAATTGCAAAGTCGGTCGCTGGACCCTGCGCGCCGTATGTCGATAGCGGGGCATAGGCGGTCCAGCCGATTCCGGCCCCATTGCCGGTGGTGTCACCGGGTACGAAGGCCGAGATCATCAGCGAACAGAAGCCCGCCACGGTCATCCAGAACGAGATGTTGTTCATCCGGGGGAAGGCCATGTCAGGCGCGCCGATCATCAACGGCACAAACCAGTTGCCGAACCCACCAATCAGCGCGGGCATGACCATGAAGAACACCATGATCAGCCCGTGGGCAGTGATTAGCACGTTCCACAGGTGAAGTTGGGTATCGAAGCTGGGGTTCTTTTCGCCCAAGAACGAGGCGATCGAACCCAGATACTGGATCCCGGGATGCGCCAGTTCGAGCCGCATCAGCCCCGAGATCGCGCCGCCGATAACCCCGGCAGAGATCGCGAAGATCAGGTACAGCGTGCCGATGTCTTTATGGTTGGTCGACATGAACCAGCGGGCGAAAAAGCCCGGCTTGTGCTCATGATGCCCGTGATCCTCGGCGTGAGCCTGAAAGTGGTCGGCGGTGGTAGCCATAGGGTAGAACCTCTGTCTTTTTAGACTGGTACGCTCAGGCGGCCGGCTTGGCAGCAGGAGTGGCAGTAATGGGTACGGCAGCAGCAACGGCGGGCGCAGCATCGGGTGCCCCGTCAATCTTGCCGCCTTGGGCGATCACCCAGGCGTTGAATTGATCGCGCGGCAGAGCCTCCACCGCGATTGGCATATAGCCGTGCTTGACCCCGCACAGTTCCGAGCACTGGCCGAAGTAAACCCCCGGCCTATCGACCCGCAGGACCTTTTCGTTGAGTCGGCCAGGCACTGCATCGAGCTTGAACCACAGCGACGGCACCGCGAATGCATGGATCACGTCGGCCCCGGTGGTCTGCAGTCGAATGTCCTCGCCCACCGGCACCACCATGCGGTTATCCACGGCCAGATGCTGGGGGCCATCGTCCTTTGTGCGCGTCCGGTCACCTGGCTGGCCCTCGCCCGGCTCTTTGAGCATGTTCGAGATCACTTCGACCTTGCCGTTGTCAGGATACTGATAGGTCCAATACCACTGATTGCCAGTCGCCTTGATCGTCAGCGCATTCTTGGGCGCGGGCTTGAACTGGGCGCGCAGCAGACTGATCGAAGGGACGCAGATCGCCACCAAAATCAGGATCGGAACCCCGGTCCAGACCACTTCAAGCACCGTGTTATGCGCGGTCTTTGACGGTACCGGATTGGCTTTGCTGTTGAACTTCAGAATGACAATCAGCAGCAAAGCCAGCACGAACCCGGCAATGGCGAACATTACCCAGATCAGCCAAGTGTGCATGGCGAAAGCCTTGTGCCCGATCGGCGAAAACTGGGCTTGCACATTGATCGCGCCGGGGATCGGCATGCCGACGCCTTCGACCGGCTTGAGCGGGGTGTAGCCACCCACAGCAACCTTAAAGTGTGGATCGTTGGGATCGACGGCAGGGGTAACTGAGGCCGCTGCGGCAGGCACGGCTGCCTTGGCTTTGTCGTTCGCCACTACAGCCGAAATCGCCGACGGCGTTGCGCTAGGCGCGACGGTGGCCGGGGCCGCGACCGCAGATGGGGCAGGAGCAGCCTGCGCAACAGCGGGCAAAGTCAACGTGAAAGCCAGCATCAGAGCCAATGATGGAGCGATTGCCTTGATCGCAGTGCCCATTTGGCGGGCGGTTTGGCCGAATATCATCGTTCCACTTGCTTTCGCTGAACGGGTCGAGGTGCAGCCCTGCGGTGCTCCCTGCGCCCTAATGGGGTCGTCTAATTCTGGGGGGCCTATACGCGCGCTTTACGGGCACCTCAAGCGCCTCTAGGGGGATTTTTTGCGAGGGTCCCCGGCGGGCATCATTTGCACCCGGCAAATCGCGCGAAAGGCTTGAAACGATCATGCAGGAAGACGAAGTGCTGGCCGAGTTTCGTGCCAGCAAAGCCTTGCTGGAAGGCCATTTCTTGCTCTCTTCAGGCCGTCACAGCGCACATTATTTGCAGTGCGCGCGGGTGTTGATGGATCCCTTGCGCGCCGCCCGGCTGGCTTCTGCGCTGGCCGCGCGGATCCCGCGCGAACTGCGCAAGGATATTGGCAAAGTCGTCGCCCCGGCGATGGGTGGGGTGATCATCGGGCATGAGATGGGCCGCGCGCTGGGAGTCGAAGCTATGTTCGTCGAACGCCCTGTCGGGACCTTCGAACTACGCCGCGGGTTCGCGCTCGATCCAGGTGACAAGGTCTTGATGGTCGAAGACGTGGTCACCACCGGGCTCTCCAGCCGCGAAGCGATTCGCGCGATTGAGGAAGCCGGGGGCGTGGTTATCGCTGCGGCCGCGCTGGTTGACCGTTCGGCCGGAGCAGTGGATCTGGGCGTACCGTTCTTCCCGCTGATCGCGATCAATTTTCCAACTTATGCCCCGGACGAGTTGCCGCCCGAACTGGCCGCGAGCGAAGCAACCAAGCCTGGCAGCCGGGCAAAACCGTGATCACTCTCCGCCTCCGCCTCGGTGTGAACATCGATCACGTTGCGACGATCCGCAATGCGCGCGGCGGCGATCATCCTGATCCGGTCCGCGCCGCACAAATCGTCGCGGCCTGCGGCGGCGATGGGATCACCGCGCATCTACGCGAAGATCGCCGCCATATCCGCGATGAAGACTTGGCGCGGATCCAAGCAGCGACCGACTTACCGCTCAACCTGGAGATGGCGGCAACCGAAGAGATGCTGGCGATTGCGTTGCGGCACAGACCGCACGCCGCCTGCATCGTCCCCGAACGGCGCGAAGAGCGCACTACGGAGGGCGGACTCGACGCCGCCGGGCAGCACAACCGGCTCGCGCCGATTGTCGCGCGGTTGGCCGATGCGGGGATCCGTGTCAGCCTGTTCATTGCCCCCGATGAACGCCAGATCGAGGCCGCGCTGCGGCTGCGCGTGCCAGTGGTGGAACTGCACACCGGCGAATATGCTCATGCTGAAGGCGAGCAAATCGCGGCCGAGCTACGCCGTCTGACCGACATGGCCGCGCTCGCCGCCAAAAACGGCATCGAGCCGCACGCCGGGCACGGGCTGACTTACGACAATGTCCAGCCAGTTGCCGCGATCCCACAGCTGGCCGAACTCAATATCGGCCATTACCTGGTTGGCGAGGCGATCTTTACCGGGCTCGAAGCAGCAGTGCTGAAAATGCGCGACCTGATGGATGCGGCGCGGTGATCGTTTCAATCGGCTCCGACTTGTGCAGTATCGAGCGCATCCAGAACTCGCTCAACCGGTTTGGTGAGCGGTTCGAGAGGCGCGTGTTCACCGAAGTCGAACGCGCCAAAGCTTCCCGCAGGCCGTTCACCAAGGCGGGCACACTGGCCAAGCGCTTTGCCGCCAAAGAAGCTTTTTCCAAAGCGGTCGGAACCGGATTCAAGGCCGGGGTGTTTATGAAGGACATTGGCGTCGTCAATTCCCGCAGCGGCGCCCCCACGCTCAATCTCACCGGCGGTGCTGCGGCCCGTCTCGCCGCGATTACGCCCGCTGGGCATGAAGCGGTGATCCATCTCACTCTAACGGATGACCACCCGTGGGCGCAGGCCTTTGTGATCATCGAGGCGCGCAAATTGTGACTGACGACAAGAACGAAGTGGCCACGCCGAACAACGCGGGCACCGCGGGGACAGCACCGTCGGTGTCACCTGACGCAACTCCTGCTCTTGTCAGAGGGGACACCGAAGGTGCTGTCCCCGCCGCAGCCGATGCGGCGCCGCTCACTAGCGATCCAGTCGATTGGCTGGGCGAGCTGCGCGGGCTCGTGTGGATGTTGCTGGCGGTGCTGGCATTCCACAGCTTCATCGCCAAGCCTTTCTACATCCCGTCGATCTCGATGATGCCCAATCTGCTCGTGGGGGACCGGCTAGTTGTGTCCAAATTTCCATTCGGGTGGAATTGGGCATCAGCGAGCTTTCACGTGCTGCCGCGCGGGACCTGGCGGGTGCTGCCGGGTTCCCCGCAATACGGCGATATCGTAATCGTTGTGCCCAAAAACCGCACCGATGATCTGATCAAACGCGTAGTTGCGCTGCCGGGTGACCGGATTGCCGTGGTCGGCGGTCAGATCATCCTGAACGGTCAGCCAGTGCCCCAGCAAGTCGAGCCAGATCTCCAGCTCGACGCCGACCCCAAGCTGATGTGCGGCGAACGCGAGATCAAGCAGTGGTGCTATGACGATTTCCGCACTGCGCCGCGCCGGTTGCCTTCGGGCCGTATGGTGCTTGACCTGCCGACCATGCGCGAAGTGCTGCCCAATGGCGCGACTTACCTGATTATCAAAGACATGCCTGGCGACCAGTTCGACAACATGCCCGAACTGCGCGTGCCCGCGGGGCACGTCTTTTTAATGGGCGACAACCGCGATCACTCGGCCGACAGCCGGGTGCCGATGCTGTCCGATGGGCTGGGCGGACCGGTGCCGCTGTCGGACGTTGGCGGCAGGGCGGAATTCGTTACATTCTCGCTGGATGGCAGCCAGGAATTGAACCCCGTAACCTGGTGGCAGGCCTTGCGTTCGGGCCGGTCATGGACCAGCTTGCGGGCGGTGCATCTGACGAAAGATAAGTAATGGCCCAAGCCAGCTCCACGCCTCGGGCGCCGAAGGGATCCACAGCCAAGCCCGTTCGATCGCGCCGCGCCGCGCGCGCGCCGGCCGAGCCGGCCGCCGAAATCCCTATCTCGGAATATACTGGGCCCACTGACATCAACGACCCCGTTCTGCTCAAAGAAGCCAAACGCGCGGCGGTGTGGATCGGGCTGGCGGCCGGTTTGGCGCTGATGGTTTATCTGGCCGAGCCGATCCTGATCATTTTTGGCGGGATGGTATTTGCCGCGATGATCGACGGCGGGGTCCGGCTGTTGGGCCGAGTCTTGCCAATCGCGCGGGGATGGCGGGTAGCGATGGTGGTGGCTTTCACGATCATATTTTTGGGCTGGACGGCGATGTTCGCGGGAACTCAAATGGCCGATCAGGCGGCGCAGTTACCCTCGGTCATCCAGGCGCAGGCGCTGAAGATCTTGCACTGGTTGCAGGCACACGGGGCGGCGCTGAATATTAAATCAATGCAAGGATTGGTCGAGAAGCTGGCCGGTTCGGTGAGTGAAGTGACCAGCGCGGTGGGCGGGGTTATCGGGTGGTTGACCACCGCTTTCGGGATTGTTGTGTTGGGTATTTATATCGCGGCCGAACCGCAGCTCTACCGTCGCGGTTTCTCTTGGCTACTGCCGCAGAACGAACGCACCCGCTTCGAAACCACCGCCACCGCGATGGGCCGGTCGCTGCGCCGACTGCTCGCCGGGCGGCTGCTGGGAATGGCGTTGGAAGGTGTCACGACGTGGCTGTTACTGGCGATCTGGGGTGTGCCGATGGCCGGCTTGCTCGGCCTGCTGACTGGACTGCTCGCCTTCCTGCCCAATATCGGTGCGCCGATTTCAGGTACCTTGATGGTCTTGGTTGGCTTTTCTGACAGCACCAACAGCGGACTTTACTGCATCGCTGTCTATCTTGCAGTGCAAATCCTCGACGGCAATGTGGTCGTACCAATGGTGGCCAAGCGCACTGCCGACCTTGCGCCGGCACTGGTGCTGGGCATGCAGCTGATCATGGGCACGCTGTTCGGCATCCTCGGACTGATGTTGGCCGATCCGCTGGTGGTGATGCTTAAAGTCGCTCTCGAACGGCAATCGCTACGCAACGAAGGCGGCTGACGCGTGGCGCGTAAATTTCTGTATTTGATCGTTTTGATCATTGTCATCGTGGTGGGCGGACGTCTGACCCTGTCATTCTATCCTGAGGCCATGACCCGGATCGCGATGACCCCGTCGGTTAAGTTTGAAACGCAGCCGGCATTCAAGCCCAATGCCTATGATGATCCGGCGCTATGGTTCGCACGGCCTGGCCAGCCCGCCCCTAGCCTCGTATCCTGGCAACCGGACGGGATGCCGCCAGACACGGCAAAGTATGACGTGGCGGTGTTTTTCGTGCATCCCACCAGCTACTTTAAAAAGATCCATTGGAACGCCCCGATCGACGATCCGCAGGCGGAAAAGATCGGCGCGGTGACGGTGCGCGCCAATGCCAGTGTGTTTGGCGATGCAGCGGAGGTTTGGGCACCGCGTTACCGTCAGGCCACGCTGGGGGCCTTCCTCTCGGACCTGCCAGCAGCACGTGAGGCGCTCGATCTGGCTTATGCCGACGTGGCCCAGGCGTTCGACGCGTTCGTTGCGGCGCAGCCGCCTGGGCGCGGGATCGTGCTAGCAGGACATAGCCAGGGCAGTTTCATTCTTAAGCGGCTGATGAAGGAAAAGATTGCTGGCACCCCGCTCGCGCGTCGGATTATTGCGGCTTACGTGATCGGCTGGGTGGTCGATACCGCGCGCGACTTGCCGGCCATGGGCATGCCTGCCTGCGCCAGTCCGGAGCAAACTGGCTGCGCAATCAGCTACCTGTCCTTCACCGACGATGCTGAGCCCGCCACGATGCGCCAAGCCTACGAACGTTTCGCTAGCCCGCCCGCGACACCGACCGCAGTGCCGCATTACTTGTGCTCAAACCCGCTGACCGGCGGGATTGGCGGCACGGCCCCGGCCTCAGCCAATCTTGGTGGCATTATCCCCGACCTGAAGATGGAACATGCCAAGGTCGCCCCGGGTCTGGTCGGCGCGGCTTGCAACGCCGATGGCACCCTGCGGATCGGACCTGGACCCGAGATGGGCCCGTTTGTGCTGCCAGGCGGCAACTACCACGTTTATGATTATGCTTTGTTCTGGTTAAACTTGCGGCGAGATTTTGGTCTGCGAGCAGCGGCATGGCAGCAGAAACACTGATCACCGATCAGGCGGCGGTCTTCCGCGTCGCTTTGCTTCAGGGCGGCCCGCTGTTGGCACTCGATCTAGGGACGCAAACTATCGGCACAGCCTTTTGCGATGCCGGTTGGCGCTTCGCTTCGCCCGGCAAGACGCTGAAGCGCGGCAAGTTCGGCGCTGACAAGGCCGCGCTGGCCGAATTGATCGCATCGCGCGGCGCGCTGGGGATTGTGATCGGACTGCCGCTCAACATGGACGGCAGCGAAGGCCCGCGCAGCCAATCAAGCCGGGCATACGCGCGCAATCTGGCGGTGCTGGATCTACCGATCCTGCTGTGGGACGAACGCTGGTCTACCGCTAGCGCGGAAGGTGCGCTGATTGCGCAGGATATCAGCCGCGCCAGACGTGCGGACCGGATCGATGCGGCAGCAGCGGCGGTGATCCTGCAGGCCGCAATTGATGCGCTGACCGGCGGATTTGCTTAATTTAGAATCAGTTCGGCGCGCCGCGCCCGCGCCTCCATCGTGACAAGACGGCTGCCCGCGCCTTCGGCCTCGCGCCACACTGCGTCGCGCGCAGTTACGTCACTTTCGCGCGCAGCAAGCGCATCCCAGGCTGCCAATCGCATCGCATCGCTGGGATGGTGCCAGGCAAAGCGGTGCGCCAGATCGAGTGCCTCATCACTTCCTAGCCCCACCGCTACTTTGAGAAACGCTGCGCTGGGTGGGGGCGACAGCTGCGCCGCAATCTCGCTGCGATCGAGGTCGAACTTATACTGATCGAGCCAGCCCTGCGCTCCGGCGGTGTGCATCACATTGAGCGAAACCGACAACGAGTCGGCCGGAAGCTGCGCGTGAACGTCAAGATGC
>JAYTIS010000105.1:0-4162 GCA_043731725.1 Novosphingobium sp. | reverse complement strand
TTCACATTGCGCACCAGCTTGAGCGCAGCCAGCGCGCTCAGGAGATAGGCCACCAGCCCGGCAGCGATGCTGACCGAGCCGATGAATTCAAACAGCTTGCCCATGCCCTTCTGCGCGTTGAGCAAGGCCATGCCCGACAGCAGCAGGCTCGATACGATATGCCCGCGCACTGGGATGCCGCGCGCGCTCTCCTTGGCGAACCACGCCGGGAAGACCCCGCCGCGCGCCATCGCCCACGGCATCTCGCCTTGCACCAGGATCCAGCCGTTAAGCGCGCCGAACGCGCTGATCGCGGCGAACAGAGCGACCACTTGCGCGATCCCGCTGCCAAAGGTCTTGCCGAGGAAATCGGCGACCGGCGCGGGCGAATTGGCCGCCTCACCAACTGGCATGTAAAAAGCAAAGGCAAGCGAAATGCCCAGATAGATCAGCCCGGTGAAGATCACCCCGATCATCGTTGCGCGCGGCACATTGCGCGCCGGATCCTGTACCTTGTCAGCAGGGACGGTGGCCGATTCGAGGCCAAGGAAGCCCCAGAAGGTGAGGCCCGCAGCAGTGGCGATATTGCCCGTAGTCAGCGGAACGCCGGGATCGGGGGCATGCGGCGCGCCGCTCAGTGCGAACCACAGCGCCAGCATGATCAAGCCGATCAGCGGCAATATTTTCAGGACCGTGGTGATCGCTTGAACGCGGCCTGCCGCACGCACGCCGGCCAGGTTGACCAAGGTCAGCAGCCAGACAAACCCGACCGCGAGCACCGCCGGCAATCCCGCAACCGTGCCGATCACAGGGAAGATCAGGCTGAGGTTGCTGACCACCGCAATCGCAATCGCGCCGTTGCCGACCCAGGTCATCACCCAATACGACCATGCCGCCACATAACCCGCAAGCGGGCCGAACGCCGCATCGGCATAGGCATAGGGCCCGCCCGCGCGCGGTATCCGGGCGCTGAGCGCGGCGAAGATCACCGCCAGGCACAGCGCGCCGCCCAGCGTGATGATCCACCCGATCGCCTGATTCCAGCCGAGCGGAGCCAGCGTCGCGGGCAAAAGGTATATGCCCGAGCCGATCATGTTGCCGATCACCAGCGCGAGCAGCGCCCAGAAGCCAAGCGCGCGTTTGCCGGTTGCGGTCATGCGTTTTCCCCTTTGATCGCCAGACTATCGCTTGAACTTGGCGCGTCACCATGTTTCTGACTGCGCGCATGGCAAGTGTCACCACCAGCAGCTGGCTTTCGCGCCTCGGGCAGTATCACCCGCGGCTGATTGATGCGGCATTGGCGATGAACGCGAACGACTTGTCGCACGCCGAACCGCTGCTTCGCGCGCAGCTCAAGGAATTCCCGTTCGACGTCGCGTCGATCCGGTTGTTTGCCGAACTCGCCGGTCGCCTCGGGCGCTACAAGGACGCTGAAAACCTGCTGCGCCGCGCGCTCGAACTGTCACCCTCGTTCACCGCCGCGCGGGCCAATCTCGCGCTGGTGCTTTATCGTCAGGGTCACCCTGAAGAGGCGATTGCCGAGCTTGACCGGGTCATCGCCGATGAGCCCGACAACGCCGGGCACGCCAATCTCCAGGCTGCGGTCTTGAGCCGGCTGGGCGATTTCGAGGATGCCATCGCTGTCTATGCCGATGTTCTGGAACGTGCGCCGGGCCAGCCGCGGGTGTGGATGAGCTATGGCCATGTGCTGAAAACCGTGGGGCGGCTTGACGAAGGGGTGGCCGCCTATCGCCGCTCGATCGAACTGATGCCAGCGCTGGGGGAAACGTGGTGGAGCCTCGCCAACCTCAAGACCTATCGCTTCACCGCCGAAGATATCGCGGTGATGCAGGCGGCATTGAAGGCGCCCGAACTTGCCCCGGAAGACCGCTTTCACCTCGACTTTGCGCTGGGCAAGGCGTTCGAAGATCGCGGCGAGGCGGAGGCAGCCTTCGCGCACTACCGCGATGGGAACGCCCTGCGCCGCGAACAGCTGGACTACGATGCCGACGAAGCCGCCGGCCACGTTGACCGTTCGGTCGCGCTCTATTCGGCGCCGTTCTTCGCGGACCGGTCCGGGCAGGGCTGCGCCGCGCCCGACCCGATCTTCATCCTGGGCATGCCGCGTTCGGGGTCGACCCTGATCGAGCAGATCCTTGCCAGCCACAGCATGGTCGAAGGGACGATGGAACTGCCTGACATGCCTGCACTCGCGCGGCGGCAGCGGCCTTATCCCGAGGCCGTCGCCGATCTTGATGGCGGCGCGCTGCGCGAACTGGGCGAGGAATTCCTCCAGCGCACCCGCATCCACCGCAAGACCGGCCGCCCGTTCTACATCGACAAGCTGCCCAACAACTGGGTCCACACCCCGTTCATCCACCTGATCCTGCCGCACGCCAAGATCATCGATGCTCGCCGCCATCCACTCGGCTGCTGCTTTTCGAACTTCAAGCAGCACTTCGCGCGCGGGCAGGGCTTCAGTTACGACCTGACCGACATGGGTCGCTATTACGCCGACTATGTCCGGCTGATGGCGCATGTCGATCGCGTGCTGCCGGGGCGGGTCCACCGCGTGATTTACGAACGCATGGTCGATGATACCGAGGGAGAGGTGCGCGCCTTGCTGGATTATTGCGGCTTGCCGTTCGAAGCAGCATGCCTTGAATTCTACCGGACCGAACGCGCGGTCCGCACGCCAAGCTCTGAACAGGTCCGCCAGCCGATCTACCGCGACGGGACCGAAGCCTGGAAAGCGTTCGGCGCCCACCTTGATCCATTGCGCGAAGCACTGGGTCCAGTACTCGAATATTACCCTGAAGCACCCGAAACGTGGTAATTCTGCCACGCTATGCAATCGTTTCGCATTTTCTTAATCTGCGCGCTTGACGGTAAGCCAGCCAAGAATCAGGCTGAACATGTCAGAACACAAAGAACAGGGCGGTATCATGTCTCAATTTTCGCGTCGCAGCCTCGCCTGCTTCCTCGCCACGAGTGCGCTCTACGCCGCACCGGCCTTTGCACAAGACACCCCGCCCGCCGATGAAGCGGTCACCAATGACGATGCCGAAATCATCGTCACCGCACAAAAGCGCAGCGAAAGCATGCAGAACGTGCCGATCTCGATCCAGGCACTGGGCACGCAAAAGCTCGATCAGCTTAATATTTCGGACTTCAAGGGCTATGCCCAGCAGCTGCCTTCGGTCTCGTTCCAAAGCTCGGGCACGCCCGGCGTCAGCGTGATCTATATGCGCGGTGTTGCCTCGGGCGGGGATGGCAATCACTCGGGCCCGCTGCCCTCGGTCGGCGTCTATCTCGATGAACAGCCGGTCACCACCATCGGCGGAAACCTTGATGTCCACATCTATGACATCGCCCGGATTGAAAGCCTGTCGGGCCCGCAGGGCACGCTGTACGGCGCATCGTCCGAGGCCGGCACGATCCGCATCATCACCAACAAGCCTTCGACCGCGGGCTTCGAAGGCCGGGTCGATGGCGAGATCAACCATGTCGAAAAGGGCGATTGGGGCGGCAAGCTCGAAGGCATGCTCAACCTGCCGATTTCCGCCAACATGGCGCTGCGCGTGGTCGGCTGGTACGAACGCGATGCTGGCTATATCGACAACGTTCCCGGAACGCGCAGTTTCTTGGGGTCTTCGACTTCCGAACTTGCCGTGCCTGCCGGCATTGAAACCGCAACGCCGTTGGCAGCGCTCCCGTCCGGGATTACGGTCAACAACGCCGCCTTCGTCAAGAAGGATTACAACGACACCGAGATCGCCGGCGGCCGCGCCGCGCTGAAGGTCGACCTTGACGAAAACTGGACGATCACGCCGACCGTTACCTATCAGGACACCCGCAGCCACGGATCCTATGGTTACGATCCCAAGACCGGCGATCTGCAGGTCCAGCACTTCGCAGCCGAGTTCCGCAGTGACAAGTTCGTTCAGGCAGCGCTGACCATTGAAGGCAAGCTCGGCAACTGGGACGTCACTTATGCCGGTGCCTACCTTGACCGCAAGACCAACAGCTCGTCCGACTACATCGATTACGCCGAAGCCTACGATCAGCTCTATTCGAGCTATGGCGGCGTTGCAGGCTATTTCTACTTCAGCGATTCGCTGGGCAACACGATCAACCCGGCGCAGGTTGTGCTGGGCACCGATCACTTCAAGAAGTTCAGCCA
>JAYTIS010000104.1:0-13661 GCA_043731725.1 Novosphingobium sp. | reverse complement strand
CGCGGCCTGACCCCGGTGGTGCCGTGCCAAGGCTCGGTCGGGGCCAGCGGCGATCTGGCTCCGCTGGCGCATATGACCGCCGCGATGATCGGGGTCGGCGTGATCTGGGTGGATGGCGTGCAAGTTCCAGCTGCGCAGGCGCTGGCCGCCGCCGGGCTGACGCCGCTGGTGCTCGGGCCCAAGGAAGGCCTGGCGCTGCTTAACGGCACGCAGTTTTCGGCCGCCAATGCCTTGGCCGCGCTGTTCGGGGCCGAGCAGCTGCTGCGCACCGCGCTGGTCACCGGTGCGCTTTCGACCGAGGCTGCCAAAGGCTCGGACACCCCGTTCGATCCGCGCATCCATGCCTTGCGGCGGCATCGCGGCCAGATCGAGGTGGCGGCCAGCCTGCGCGCGTTAATGGCCGGCAGCGCGATCCGCGCCAGCCACACCGCCGATGATCCGCGCGTACAAGACCCCTATTGCCTGCGCTGCCAGCCGCAAGTGATGGGCGCGGTGCTCGATCTGCTGCGCCAAGCTGCCACCACTCTGCTGACCGAAGCCAACGGGGTGTCGGATAATCCGTTGATTTTTCCCGAAACCGACGAAGCCTTGTCGGGCGGCAACTTCCACGCCGAGCCGGTGGCCTTCGCCGCCGACATGATCGCGCTGGCGCTGTGTGAGATCGGCAGCATTGCCGAGCGCCGGATTGCGATGCTGGTCGATCCCGCACTGTCTGGGCTGCCGGCGTTCCTGACCGCGCACCCCGGGCTGCATTCGGGATTTATGATCCCGCAAGTGACTGCGGCCGCGCTGGTGTCGGAAAACAAGCAGTCGGCTTATCCAGCCTCGGTCGATTCGATCCCGACTTCGGCCAATCAGGAAGACCACGTTTCGATGGCAGCGCATGGGAGCCGGCGGTTGGCACCGATGCTCGCCAATGCCGAGGCGGTGCTGGCGATCGAGCTGCTCGCGGCGGTGCAAGGCTGCGAATTCCACGCCCCGCTGACCTCCTCACCCGCGCTCGAGGCAGCCCGCGCTGTGCTGCGCGCGCAAGTGCCGCCGCTGGGCGAAGACCGGCATTTTTACCCCGATATGCAAGCCGCCGAAGCGTTGGTACGGTCAGGGGCAGTGGCCGCTGTGGTGGGCCTCGATCTGCCCGGATTAGTCAGGTGACTGCCTGGCTGGAGGTTCAGCGCGGCACCGCGCCGCTGGTGGTCGCGTTCCCGCACGGCGGGCACGATCTGGCTGGACTCGAACCGCGCTTCGTCTCGCCGTGGCTGGCGCGGCGCGATGCCGATTGGCACATCGCCGAACTGTACCAGTTCGTGCGCGCGCTGGGCGCGACCACGGTGGCGACGCAGATCAGCCGCGCGGTGATCGACGTCAATCGCGATCCATCGGGAGCCTCGCTGTACCCGGGGCGAGCAACTACCGAATTGTGTCCGACCACCACCTTCGACGGCGGACCGCTGTACGCCGGGGCCTCGCCCGATACAGCAGAAATTGCTGAACGCCGCGCGCGCTGGTTCGATCCCTATCACGCTGCGCTGGGCGCTGAGCTGGCGCGGCTGCGCGCAGTGCATCCGCGTGTGGTGCTGTACGATGCCCATTCGATCCGCAGCCGCATTCCGCGCCTGTTCGATGGCGAATTGCCGCAGTTCAACCTTGGCACCAACGGCGGGGTGACCTGTGCGCCCGAACTGGAGGCCGCGCTGGTCAATGAGTGCGCTGCTTCGGGACAGAGTCACGTCAGCAATGGTCGCTTCAAAGGCGGCTGGACCACACGCCGCTATGGCGCACCGCAGCAAGGCGTCCATGCGGTGCAAATGGAACTGGCGATGCGCGGCTATCTGACCGAGCCCGCTGAGCCCACGTCAGCCAATTGGCCGGTGCCGCTGAACCCCGTCCGGCCGATTGCCCCCACCCTGCAGGCGCTGATCGGCGCGTGCCTGATATTTGCCGAAGGACCCGCATGACCCGCCTCAATAATAGCCGCGTGATCCGCGCCGCCACCGGAACCGAGCTCACCGCGCGCAGCTGGCTGACCGAGGCCCCGCTGCGGATGCTGATGAACAACCTCCACCCCGATGTGGCCGAACGGCCCGAAGAGCTGGTGGTGTACGGCGGGATCGGCCGCGCCGCGCGCGATTGGGAAAGCTATGACAAGATCGTCGAGACGCTGCGCCGTTTGAAAGACGATCAGACGCTGCTGGTGCAATCGGGCAAGCCGGTGGGCGTGTTCCAGACTCACGCGGACGCACCGCGCGTGCTCATCGCCAATTCCAACCTGGTGCCCAAATGGGCCACGTGGGAACACTTCAACGAGCTCGATCGCAAGGGGCTGGCAATGTACGGCCAGATGACCGCCGGCAGCTGGATCTATATCGGCACGCAGGGGATCGTGCAGGGGACGTACGAGACGTTCGTCGAAATGGGCCGCCAGCATTACGGCGGCGATCTCGCCGGGCGCTGGCTGCTGACCGCGGGTCTTGGCGGGATGGGCGGGGCGCAGCCGCTCGCCGCGGTGATGGCCGGGGCCAGTTGTGTCGCGATCGAATGCCAGCGCAGTCGGATCGAGATGCGGCTGCGCACCGGCTACCTCGACCGGATGGCCGAGACGATTGAGGAGGCGATGGCGATCATCGCGGCGGCGAGATCGCCGACTTCAGTGGGCCTGCTGGGCAATGCGGCGGAGCTGCTGCCCGAAATGTTCGCGCGCGGCATCCGCCCCGATCTGCTGACCGACCAGACCAGCGCGCACGATCCGATCAACGGCTATCTGCCCGCCGGGTGGACGGTGGCCGAATGGACCGACAAGCGCGAGCGTGAACCCGAAGTGGTTGCCAAGGCCGCGAAGGCCAGCATGGCGCGCCACGTTGAGGCAATGCTCGCGTTTCAGGCCGCCGGGGTGCCGACCACCGACTATGGCAATAATATTCGCCAGGTCGCGTTCGATGAAGGCGTGACCAATGCTTTTGCCTTTCCCGGCTTTGTGCCGGCTTATATCCGTCCGTTGTTCTGCCGCGGGATTGGCCCATTCCGCTGGGCCGCCCTGTCGGGCGATCCCGAAGATATCTACAAAACCGACGCCAAGGTGAAGGAGCTGATCCCGGACAATCCGGCGCTGCACCGCTGGCTCGATCTGGCGCGCGAGAAAATCCAGTTTCAAGGCATGCCGGCGCGGATCTGCTGGGTTGGGCTGGGCGATCGGCACCGACTGGGGCTGGCGTTCAACGACATGGTCGCCTCGGGCGAGCTATCAGCCCCGGTGGTGATCGGGCGCGATCATCTCGATTCGGGCTCTGTCGCCAGCCCAAACCGTGAGACCGAGGCAATGCGCGATGGCAGCGATGCGGTGTCAGACTGGCCGCTGCTTAATGCGCTGCTCAACTGCGCCAGCGGGGCGACCTGGGTATCGCTGCACCACGGCGGCGGGGTGGGGATGGGCTATTCGCAGCACTCGGGTATGGTGATCGTCGCCGATGGCAGCGCGGACGCGGCGCGGCGGTTGGCGCGGGTGCTGTGGAACGATCCCGCCACCGGGGTTATGCGCCACGCTGATGCCGGGTACGAGATCGCGCTAGATTGCGCGCGGGAACGCAGCCTCGATTTGCCGGGCATTTTGCCTTAATGCGCCCACAGCTGAGCGGGGTCGGCCGGATGTTCGCTCAGCTGCCGCTGGATGCGCATGCCATGGTGGCTGGTGTTGAACCACACCGTCGCCGCAAAGACCGCAATTGCGGCGTACAAGAGATAGCGCATGGCGTGCTCCTTTCGCGGGCTCTCGGCAGCAATGCGCCGAGCCCATGAAGCCCGCACTAAGCGGCTCGGTAAAGTCAAATTAACCGAGTTGCCGTTCAGGCCTTCAGATCGGCCCATTCAGGGTGGCGCGTGAACGCGGCGGCGACATAAGTGCACTGCGCTTCGATCTTGAAGCCTTGCTCGCGCGCATCGCGCATCAGCGCCTCGACCAATTTGGCTGCTACGCCGCGCCCGCCGATTGCGGACGGCACCAAAGTGTGCTCGGCGGTGCGCACACCGTCATGCTGGGAATAGGTCAAGCGGCCCTTGGCGCTGCTTCCCGCGACTGCGGCGTGGTATTCGCCGCTACTGCTGCCACGGTGCTGCCAAGTAATCGTGATCTCGTCCATGTGCGTTCTCCCAAGCTTGACGCGGCGTGCGCTCGCTCGCATGCATCATGACGATGCAATTCATGTCTGACAATGCCGCCGCGGTTCATCCGGCCGTCTGGGACGCGCTGCGTGCTGCCGATGCGCCGCAGCCTCCGTATGACAATGATCGGTTAAGTCTTGACTTGGATGAAGCATTTTCTGCACTGTTTGAACGGCCTTGTGCAGCGTTGTGGGTGGCGACCGGGACCGCGGCAAATTGTCTTGCGCTGACCACCTTAGTCGCGCCACATAGCGCGGTAATCTGCCATCGCGAGGCGCATATCGAGACCGACGAAGGCGGCGCGCCGGGGTTCTACACTCACGGCGCAAAACTGATCCTGGCCGATGGTGAAGGCGCGAAACTCTCTCCCGCCAGCATCGAAATGGTCATCGGTGCGATCAGGAAAGACGTCCACCAGGTCCAGCCGCAAGCCATCTCGGTTACCCAGGCGAGCGAATATGGCCGGGTCTATCAGCCCGCCGAAATGGCGCAAATTGCGGCCTTAGCGGCAAGCCATAGCCTCAAACTTCACGTCGATGGTGCGCGCTTTGCCAATGCTGTGGCCTTCCTTGGCTGCACCCCGTGGGAGGCGTGCCAAGGCGCTGCGGCGCTATCGTTTGGTTGCGTCAAGAACGGCGGGATGTCGGCCGAGGCATTGGTATTCTTCGAGCCCGAGCTGGCTGATCTGGCCCGGCTGCGGCGCAAGCGCGCTGGGCATTTGCAATCCAAGGGGCGGTTCCTCGCCGCGCAATTGCTCGCCTTGCTCGATGGCGATTTGTGGCTCGCCAACGCCCGCGCCGCCAATGCTGCGGCGCGCGAACTGGCAGTGGCGGCGGGCGACCGACTGGTCCACCCGGTCGAGGCCAACGAGCTATTCCTGACACTGTCCGCGGCCGAACGCGCGGCGCTACGCGCGCAAGGGTTCAGTTTCTATGACTGGGGCGAAGACATGGCGCGGCTGATTACCGCGTGGAATACCGATCCGGCACACGCGGCCGCTCTGGGCCAGGCGATTGCCGCGTTGTGAACGAATCTACTGCAACCCGCCGACGCGGGATCTTTGCCTTTGTCATCACGACGCTGGTCTGGGGATCGACCTGGCTGGTGATCAAAGGCCAACTTGGGCCGGTGCCGGTGGCCTGGTCGGTGACCTGGCGGTTCGTGCTCGCCTGCGCCGCAATGTTCCTGCTGGCGGCACTGCGGCGCGAACGGTTGGCGCTCGGTCCGCGTTCACTGGGGTTTGCCGCGGTGGTCGGGTTCTTTCAGTTTTGCGCCAATTTCCAGCTGGTTTACCAAGCCGAGCGGTACCTCACCTCGGGCCTGGTGGCAGTTATCTTCGCGCTTTTGATCGTCCCGAACGCGGTGTTTGGGCACCTGTTCATCGGCACGGCAGTCAGCCGGCGCTTTGTGTTCGGATCGGCCATTGCAATGGCCGGTATCGCGCTGCTCGTGCTCCACGAATACCGCATTGCGCCCATTGGTGGGTCGGTTTTGCTGGGGTTGATCCTGACCTTCGGAGCAATCCTGTGCGCCTCGATCGCCAATGTTTTGCAATCGGGGCAAACCGCTCGCGAGCAATCGGTGGTGGTGCTGCTGGCGTGGGCGATGCTGATCGGTGCGGCCAGCAACGCGGCCTATGCCTGGGCCACCCAAGGTCCGCCCGCGATCGACTGGTCGGCTCGCTATTTGCTCGGCGTAGGCTATCTCGGACTGGTCGGATCGGTACTGACTTTCCCGCTCTATTCGATCTTGCTGCGCGATTGGGGACCGGGCCGGGCGGCTTATAATGGCGTGCTGATCCCGGTGGTGGCAATGGCGCTTTCAACGCTGTTCGAGGGCTACCACTGGACCGCATTGGCGCTGGGCGGCGCGCTAGTGGTGGTGGCGGGGTTGCTCGTCGCACTAGGCAGCCGCCGCTAAGGCAGCCAGCCCCTCACGATATGTGGGATAGCGTAAGGTCCAGCCGAGCACGCGCTTGGCCTTGGCGTTCGCGATCCGCCGGTTTTCATCATAAAAGGCCCGCGCCGCTGGGCTGAGCTGAGCTGCCTCCAGCGATACCAGTGGTGGAGGCGAGGTTAGCAGCAGCTGGCAGGCCTGCTCGATCACCGCGTTCTGGCTGGCGGGGAGGTCGTCGGCCAGGTTGTAGGCCCCCGCCGGAGCCCCGAGTGCGAGCATCGCCCCGCTGACAATGTCATCAACATGCACCCGGCTGAACACTTGCTCAGGCAGATCGATCCGCTGCGCCCGGCCAGCGCGCACCCGGTCGAGCGCCGAACGACCGGGGCCGTAAATCCCCGGCAGCCGCAGCACCCGCGCGCCGCGCGCCAGCCACGCCGCATCAACTTCGCTGCGCGCGCTGCGCCGCCCGATCCCTGTCGGCGCAGTTTCATCGACCCAAGCCCCACCGCAATCGCCATAGACCCCGGTCGAGGACAAATAGGTCAGCCGCTGGCGGGTCAAATCTGCGCCGTACCGCTCGAGCACCGGATCGAGCCCTTCGCCGCCCGGCGGAACCGAGGACAGCACTTGAGCCGCATCGGCCAATGCCAGCCGCACCGCGCCCGCGTCACCAAACGACAGCGTGCCTGCGCGCCCGGTCGAGACAACTTCCCATCCTTCAAGTTCAGCCGCCCGCGCGATCCGCGCGGCGCTGTAACCCAGCCCGAAAATAAACATTCGCGGCTTCATGCGTTCGCCTTACTGCGGCTTAAGGCCTGCTTGCGGCATCGGCGGCGGGGTGACCATTTGTGCGTCAGGCACATGGTCCTTTTTCCACTGCATCGCCATCCGCACCCTCGTCGCGCCGGAAGGATGATCGAAGAACAGCGCCTCTTCAATCGGACCCGGTTCAATCTTGCGATATTCGGACAGTTTCATCGCGATCGAGGCAAAGGCGTCGGGTTCCTGCGCCGTAGCAAGTCCGAACGCGTCGGCCTGGCTTTCATCGACTCGCACCAGCGTTTTGGTCAGCGGAGTTGTGAGCAGCGAAAATACTGCAATCAGAATGCCCAGCACTGGCATCGAGGCTGGATCACCAATATCGCGGACTCCCCAGCGCGTCCCGTACCTGGCGATCAGACCAGGCGCGATCCACGACACCAGATACATGATCAAGGCGGCGAGCAGGCTAAGAAACATGAGTGACCACCACACATGATTGAGCACGTAATGCCCCATCTCATGCCCCATCACCGCCGCAATCTCAGCCTGGCTGCTGCGGTTCAGCAGATTATCGTTGAGGCTGATCCGGATCGTCGGACCAATGCCGGAAACGTTGGCCGAAATTCGCTTGGTCTGTTTGGAAGCATCGAACAGGTAAATATGCTCGGACGGGATCTGCTTGGCCTGGGCCATGGCCACGATTCGGTCACGCACTGGTCCGGGGGGCAGCTCGGTATATTTGTTGAACAGCGGGGCGATGTACACCGGGCCGAGCAGCATGCCGAACGCCAGGAAGGCCGCGAGCACGCCGGTCGCCAGCAGCCACCAGTTCTTGGGAAAGCGCCGAATCACGGCGTAAACTGCCATCGCCAACAGCGGGAAGATGACCAGATCGATCCCGAACGATTTCAGCGCGTCGACAAACCAAGCCACGAAAGTCTGGTTCATCAGGCCATATTCCCCTTCGCGGATAAACCCGGTGTAAATCGACCATGGCAGGGTCAGCAGCCAACCGGCCAGCGTATAGCACAGCGCGGTAATCCAAGTGACCCCGGCCGCGCGCTTGAACAGTCGCTCGCCGAGATTGCGGAACCGCGCCGATAGCCCAAACTTCAGTAGCAGACCATCGACCAGCACCGAGATCAGCGTGCCCCATAGGATCAGCCAATAGCCGCCCTCAAAATAGGCGTCGGAACTGGCGCGTGCCGGACCTTGCAGCGTATCGAGCCAAGCCCGAGTTGCGGTTTCGACGTCGAAACTGGCTGCATGCGACGTGGCGGGCGACACCATGAGCGCCAGCGCCGCTAAAGGTGCAGCGAATGGCAGATATTTGTGACGCAATGGAATTCCTCCAGTGTGTTGTATCGTTAAGACACTGCGCGCAGACGCACGGAGCTGTCAAGCGCAAGTTTGGACTTGGTCTTGGCCCGTGCGGCGACCTACAATGGCACGATGGACGCCACACTCAACCCGCCCGCCGATGCCCCGCCTGCCGCCGTGCACCACCACGGCCCCAAGGTCATCCGCCGCGCTGATTATCAGCCGCCCGAGTGGCTGGTGCCCGAAGTCGCGCTCGATTTTGCGCTGGGTACCGAGCAGACCACGGTGACCGCCCGGCTGTCTGTGCGCCGCAATGCCGACTCGCAAATACTGCGGCTCAACGGTGATGGTCTGACCCCGACCAGCGTGCTGGTTGACGGCACGCCGACCAACATCTGGCGTATGGACGGGCTCGATCTGCTGGTCGAATTGCCCGGCGACGCGCACGAAGTGACAGTTGCAACCCAGCTAGATCCAGCCGGTAACACCCAGCTGATGGGGCTCTATGCCTCAGGCGGGATGCTCTGTACCCAGTGCGAGGCCGAGGGCTTTCGCCGCATCACCTTCTTCCCCGATCGGCCCGACGTGTTGTCGAACTATCGGGTGCGGATGACCGGTCCAAAGGCGCAATTTCCGGTGCTGCTTTCGAACGGCAATTGCACAGCGCAGGGTGAGGGCGAAGACGGCAACCATTGGGCCGAGTGGCACGATCCTTGGCCCAAACCGAGCTACCTGTTCGCGCTGGTGGCGGGCGATCTGGTCGCCAATCACGACACCTTTACGACCATCAGCGGTCGGACAGTCGAGCTTAACATCTGGGTCCGTGAGGGCGACCAAGACCGCACGCATCACGCGATGGCCGCGCTCAAGGCTGCCATGCAATGGGACGAGCAGACCTTCGGTCGCGAGTATGATCTCGACCTGTTCAACATCGTCGCGGTCGACGATTTCAACATGGGGGCGATGGAGAATAAGGGCCTCAATGTGTTCAACACGCGCTACATCCTGGCCGATCCCGATACCGCCACCGATAGTGATTACGACGGCATCGAAGGCGTGGTGGCACACGAATATTTCCACAACTGGTCAGGCAACCGGGTCACTTGCCGCGACTGGTTCCAGCTGAGCCTTAAAGAAGGCTTCACAGTGCTGCGCGACCAACTGTTCAGCCAGGACATGGGCAGCGCCAGCGTCAAGCGGATCGAAGACGTACGAATGTTGCGAGGCGCGCAGTTCCCAGAGGATTCGGGGCCACTGGCGCACCCGATCCGGCCCGACAGCTATCAGGAGATTTCCAACTTCTATACCGCCACCGTCTATAACAAAGGCGCCGAGGTGATCCGCATGATGCGCACCATGGCGGGGGCGGAACGGTTCCGGATGGGCACCGACCTCTACTTTGATCGCCACGACGGCGAAGCGGCGACGTGCGAGCAATTTGTCCAAGCGATTGAGGATGGAGCGGAGCTGGACCTGTCGCAGTTCCGTTTATGGTATAGTCAGGCCGGCACCCCCAAAGTTAGCGCACGGCTTGATCATGATGGCGACGTCGCCACGCTGTCCTTGGCGCAGACGGTGCCGGATACTCCGGGGCAGACCGACAAGCAACCGATGGTGATCCCGCTGCGGCTGGCACTGTTCGATCCAGCAACCGGGCACCACAAGGGCGAACAGCTAGTGGTGCTGGACCGGGCCGAAATGCAATTCGTCTTTCCTGGTTGGAAATCGCGCCCGGTGCTGTCGCTGGGCCGCGGGTTTTCGGCCCCGGTCAGCATTGCTGCCGATGGGTCGAGCGCGGATCTGGTGTTTCTGGCAGCGCATGATGACGATCCGTTTTCCCGCTACGAAGCAATGCAGCAATTGATCGTCCAGCACCTGATCGCGGATGTCAGCGGCGCGCTCGATGACCAGTCGCGCGCGGCAGGACGTGGGGCCATCCGCAGTGCTTACGCCGCGGTAATCGCCGATCCCGCGCTCGACGATCTGATGCGCGGAGAACTAATGATTCTACCCGGCGAAGGCTATCTGGCTGAACAACTTAAAGTCGCAGACCCGGGCGCTATTCGTGCTGTACGCGAAGAGCTCAAGGCTGACCTTGGCCGCAGTCTGGAAGCTGAGTTAACGGCGCTCCACCAGCAGGCGGTAGCAGTGCCGTACAGCCTCTCGGCGTTGGCCCGCGGGGCCCGCAAGATTAAGACGCAGGCGCTGATGCTGCTCGCTGCCGGGGTCCCGGCCGCCGCCGCGCCGCTGGCCGCAGCGCAGTTCGACGCGGCGGACAATATGACCGACCGGCAAGGCGCATTGATCGTGCTATGCGGGCTCGATACCCCGCTGCGCGCAGACAAGCTTGCTGCGTTTTACGACTGCTTTGTCGACAACCCGTTGGTCATTGACAAGTGGTTCTCGATCCAAGCCGGATCGCTGCACCCCGATGTGCTCGACCACGTTCGCGCGCTCGCCGCTCATCCTGATTTTACCATGGCCAATCCCAACCGCGTGCGTGCCTTGTATATGGTGATGGCGGGCAATCCGGGCACCTTTCACGACCCCAGCGGGGCGGGCTACCGGATGATCGCCGATCTGATCCTCGCGCTCGATCCAGTCAACGCACAAACCGCAGCACGGTTCGTTGCGCCGCTTGGCCGCTGGCGGCGGATCGAACCGGGCCGCGCGGCGATGATGCGCGCCGAACTTGAGCGGCTGGTCGCTGCTCCGGGGCTTTCCAAGGACAGCTTTGAGCAAGTCAGCAAAAGCCTTGGCTGAAGCGCCCGAAGTCATCCGAGCGGCGGTGCTGGCTGGCGTTCCGCACGGGTTTTTCGGGCGGCGTGGCGGCATCTCGCAAGGATTGGTGGCTGGGCTCAATGTTGGATGGGGGGCCGGCGATGATCTTGCGGCCGTACAGCATAACCGCGCCTTAGCTGTTGCTGCGGTAATGCCGGGCGGAGCACTGGTGACGGTCTATCAAATCCACTCCGCCGCATGTGTTTCATCAACCAAACCCTGGCCTGATGAGCAGCGTCCCCATGCCGACGCCATCGTGACCGACCGTCCCGGGCTGGTGCTGGGTGTGGTCACCGCCGATTGTGCGCCGGTCCTGCTGGCTGATCGCGCAGCCGGTATAGTTGGCGCAGCGCATGCCGGCTGGAAAGGGGCTGTGGCTGGAGTGACCGACCAGGTGATTGGCGAGATGGAGGCACTGGGGGCTAGCCGGGACCGGATTGTGGCCGCAATCGGGCCCTGCATTGCGCAAGCCAATTACGAAGTCGATCAGGGCTTCGTCGAACAGTTTTGTAAGATCGATAAATGCAATCGCCGGTTCTTCGCCGCAGGCCGCGCCGGACACGCTCAGTTCGATCTGGAGGACTATGTTGCAGCCCGGCTCGAATCGGCCGGAGTTGGCGCGGTCGAGCGGCTTGCGCTCGATACCTACCCCGATCCGGCGCGGTTCTACTCGTTTCGGCGTGCGACCCATCTAGGTGAGCCCAACTATGGCCGCCAGATCGCGCTGATCGGGCTGAAATAAGCCCTTGCGCAGCGCTCAATAGCTGTGAACAAATTGGCAGTTGGCAGGCGCAAGACCCTCGTCTATCAGGCCCGCCAAACCGACCGTACGCCCGGCATCTTGCGGCTGGCGAGCGGTTGGCATAGGGGCATCCCGAAGGCACGAATTGGTTGGGTCGGCTGAATGCGTGAACCGGCGCAAACGGCAGGCCAGCAGTAACAGGATTGTTTCGACCATGGCACAAGATGCGGGCATCGACACTCCGACCGCGAACGGCGGCGCCTCCGATGGCGCGCTCGACAGCGGCGGCGTGCGCCGGCGCGATTTCATTAATATTGCGGCAGTCAGTGCGGCCGGCGTCGGCGGCTTGGCCGTACTTTATCCGCTGATCAGCCAGATGTCTCCATCGGCCGATGTGTTGGCGGAAAGCTCGACCGAGATCGATCTGGCGGCAATCCAGCCCGGCCAAGCGATCAAAGCTTTGTACCGCAAGCAGCCGCTGTTCGTACGGAATTTGACGGCGGAAGAGGTCAAAAAGGCCACCGATGTTGATAACAATGCGTCTGTATTTGCCACACTGCGCGAACCGCAGACGCTGGCCGACCGGACCAAGCCGGGCAAGCAGAACTGGCTGATTACCATGGGCGTGTGCACCCACTTGGGCTGCGTGCCGCTGGGTGCTGGGCCAGGTGAGGAAACGAGCCGAGGCGCATTTGGCGGATATTTCTGCCCGTGCCACGGTTCGACTTACGATACCGCCGCGCGCATTCGCAAGGGCCCGGCCCCCCGGAACCTTGAAGTACCGCCGTACGAATTCACGTCAGACACCGTCGTCAAGATCGGCTGAGGTAGACCAACATGAGCTTCCCCTGGGCAAAACAGTATACTCCCAGCCATCCAGCAATGGTCTGGCTAGACGAACGGCTGCCGCTGCCGCGGCTGGTCTATGGCGCCGTGGGCGGCGGGTATGAGGTCCCGCGTAACCTGAATTATTTCTGGAACTTCGGGTTCATGGCCGGGCTGTGCCTGGTCATCCAGATTGTCACCGGGATCGTGCTGGCGATGCATTTCGCGCCCAACTCGGGCATCGCTTTCGATTCGACCGAGCATATCATGCGCGACGTCAACTGGGGCTGGATGCTGCGCTACGGCCATTCAAACGGAGCGGCGATGTTCTTTGCGGTGGTCTATCTGCATATTTTCCGCGGGTTTTATTACGGCTCGTACAAGGCCCCGCGGGAGATGATCTGGCTGCTCGGCGTCACGATCTTTCTGCTGATGATGGCCACCGCGTTCATGGGCTATGTGCTGCCATGGGGCCAGATGTCCTATTGGGCGGCGCAGGTCATTACCGGGTTCTTCACGGCCTTCCCGCTGATCGGCGACGGACTGAAGGAATGGCTGCTGGGCGGGTTCGCGCCCGACAATGCCACGCTCAACCGGTTTTTCTCGCTGCACTTTTTGCTGCCGTTCGTGATTCTGGGCGTGGTCATCCTCCACATCTGGTCGCTGCACATTCCCGGCTCTTCCAATCCGACCGGGGTCGAAGTGAAAAGTCAGAGCGATACGGTGCCGTTCCACCCCTATTACACCGCCAAGGATGGTTGGACGGTCGGGCTGTTCATGGTGATTTACGGCCTGTTCGTGTTTTATATGCCCAACGCGCTCGGCCATCCGGACAACTACATTCCGGCCAATCCGATGCAGACCCCGGCGCACATTGTACCCGAATGGTATTTCTGGCCGTTCTACGCAATCCTCCGCAGTTTCACCCAGCCGCTGCTGTTCATCCCAGGTAAGCTGATGGGCGTGCTGGCGATGTTCGCCGCGATCCTGGTGTGGTTCATCATGCCGTGGCTCGATCGGTCGCCCGTCCGCTCGGCCAAGTTCCGCCCGCTGTACCGCAAGTTCTTCTGGGCGCTGGTGGTCGACGTGCTGGTGCTGGGCTATTGCGGGGTCTCGCCGCCCGAGCAGCCGTATATCCTGCTCGCCCAGCTCGCGACGATCTATTACTTCGCCCACTTCT
>JAYTIS010000103.1:0-6572 GCA_043731725.1 Novosphingobium sp. | reverse complement strand
CGCCGATCCATCCAAAACAGATTGCGAGAAGGCAAGGCCGGCTCGGCTATCGCACGGCTGCGCGCGCTGCTGGCGCCTTATGCCCAGGCAGGCGGCATCCTGCCCGAGCGCTTTCTGACGATCGCACCGGGTGAACTTATTCTCACTGGCTGGGACAGTTTGGGCGATGCCATTGGCCGGCATGACCGGCCCGGCCGTCCGGTCAATGCCGTGTCGATCGCGTTCGGGTGGCCAGGTGACGATATGCCCGAAGCCGACGCGCGAGGATGCCTGCGCCCGTGCATCGAAACCAACTATTACAACGACGACGCCTTTCCCTTTTCGCAGAGCCGGCGCGATGACTTGCTCGACGGCTACTCGTTCGATGGCTGCACCTGGAGCGGTGATCCTGAAGCGACCGACAATGCGATCGGCCTTGACGGGATTGACGATCTCAACGGTGCGCTGGCCGAGCTGGAAGCGCGATTGCTGGCGAGCGATGAGCCCGATGAGGCAGGTTTGCGCGCGGGTTCTTTGGGGGCTTGCCTGCTTTCCGCCTTGCTGGTTCAAGCTGTGACCGAACGGATCGAACGCGATGGCTTGCCGCGCTCGCTGTGCGTGACAGCGGGCAGCAGCGGCGTATATCCTTACTTTGATGCACCGCTGGCGGGCATGTCGGAAGAGGCGCTGACGGCGGCTGCAGCGGTCGAAGACGTGGTCATGTCCGCGCATGAAGTTCCCGTCCCGCGTTACAGCAGCTTGCTGCTGACCGGGATTCCCCGCGCCAAGAAACGCGCAGTGCTGGTGCTTGAAGAGAGCGAAGACGAGCTAACGAAACGCCTCACCGGGCTGCGCAGTCTTCATCATGCGGACCGCGAAGACGAGCAGATCGCGCTGCAGGAAGTAGCGGCCGTTCCTCCCGCGACTGACGAACCCGAACCTGGTCCATCGGTGACTGATGGCGAACTATTGCTCGCCAAGAAGCCAGTCAAGCATAGTGCAGACTTTCGCGACATGCTCGGTCCGCGCGCGCCTGCGCTGCAGCAGCGGTTGGATGATCTGGTGGCGAGCAGAATTGCACCGATCCCGGAGCTGCCTGTGTTGGCGCCAGTGGAGGCGGAACGGCTACCTGTGCCAGACTGGTCAGATGAGCCTGCCTGGTCAGCTGAGACTGCCTGGTTAGATGGGCCTACCTTGTCAAATGAGCCTACCTTGTCACATGAGCCTGCTTGGTCCGACGAGCCTGGCTGGCAGGACAACAGCGACCCGGCCACCTTGCCGGAAATTGCCATGCCCGAAGCGGAATTACCGCCGCCGGCAGAGCGAACCCGCGATCGACTGTGGGCCTCGGTTAAAGCCTGGTTTGACTGGTTCCGTTAAATTCCGCCACTGGTGCTCAGTATTTGCCCCAGACGAACTTGCTAGACAGCGCGAAATTCCACACCGAAGCCAGCACGATGCCGACCGCTGCGGCCGGATAAGCGTGGAAACCCAGCCGGACCAGCGCGGTCGCCACCCCGATCTGAGTCAGGATCCCGAGCGAACTGGTCAAAGCGAACTGCGCCCAGCCGCGCAGCCACGGGCCAAAGCCGCGCAGCCGCTTGTCAGCATAGGTCAGCTCGTTGTTGAGCACGTAGTTGAACGTCATCGCCACCATGGCCGCTAACGTCTGGCCGGTGATGAAGGTTGTCTCGTTAGGATATTCGCTGACCGCGTAGTGTCCGCCCAGCAGGTAGAGCGCGGCGGCCAAAACACTAAAATGCACGACTGCGCCCATCGCGCCGACGGTGGCAAACAGCGCAAACCGGGTCGGGATGATCCGCCCCAGCCACTTGTCGTAGAGCCCGACCAAGAATTCGAACACCACAGTCCGGTCGAGCTTGCTTTCACCCTCGGCGCGGGCGGCAAAATGCATCGGAAATTCCTTGATCCGCAGCGGCGCCTCAACCGTAGCGAGAATATCGAGCAGGATCTTGAAACCGACCCCGGACAAGCGGTGCGCATCGGCCCGCAGCACTTCGGTGCGGAGCATGAAATAGCCGCTCATCGGATCGCTGAGTTCGATCCCGGTGACCTTGTTGGCGATGCGGTTGGCGAAGTTCGAGGCCTTGACCCGGTCGGGCCGGCCCCAGGCTTCAGTGCTCGAGCCCTCGGCAAAGCGGCTGGCGTAAGCCAAATCATACTCACCGCTTTCGATCGCCGCCAGCATCCCCGCCAACAGTTCGGGATCGTGCTGGTGATCGGCGTCCATCACCGCCACCGCCGGGGCCGAAGTGGCGCACATTCCCTCGATCGCCGCCGATGACAGCCCCCTCCGTCCAATCCGCTGGAGCACATGCACGCGGCCGTCTTCCTGCGCGATCTGGCGGGCTTCGTCCGCTGTGCCATCGGGGCTATTGTCATCCACCACAATCGCTTCCCAGGCGGTCCCTTGCAGCGCCGTATCGAGCCGCGCGATCATGCCGCGCAGGTTCTTCCGCTCGTTGTAAGTGGGCAGGACAACGCCGAGGCGGATCGTCATATTACAGTCTTTCCACGATGGCGCTGCCAATGGCTTGGGTGCCATGACTACCACCAAGATCGGCGCCGCGCACCCCATCGGCGAGCGTCCGCGCGACCGCGTTCTCAACCCGCGCCGCCTGCTCCTCCAATCCGAGCGAATGACGCAGCAGCATCGCCAAGGAGAGCACTGTTGCCATCGGATTGGCAACGCCCTGCCCAGCGATATCCGGGGCCGAGCCGTGGATCGGTTCATAGAGCCCCCGTGTGCCTTCGCTTAGCGACGCCGAGGCGAGCAGCCCGATTGAGCCGACACACATGCTGGCCTGATCCGACAGGATATCGCCGAACAGGTTGCCGGTCACGATCACGTCGAACTGGCCGGGGCTGCGCACCAACTGCATCGCGGCATTGTCGACATACATATGGCTAAGTTCGACATCGGGATATTCGGCGGACACTTCAATCACCACATCGCGCCACAGCTGCGAGGTTTCGAGCACATTGGCCTTGTCGACCGAACACAATTTGCCGCGTCTGCCCTGCGCCGCTTTGAACCCGACATGCGCGATCCGGCGCACTTCGTCTTCGGCGTAGGACATCATATCCCAGCCCTGACGCCGGCCGTCTGGCAGCGTTCTGATCCCCTTGTCACCAAAGTACACGTCGCCATTCAGTTCGCGTACAATTAGCAAGTCGATTGCGCTGGCTACTTCAGACCGCAGCGCAGATGTATCCTCCAACCCCTTGAATACCTTGGCAGGCCGCAGGTTCGCGAACAGACCCAATTCCTTGCGCAAGCCCAAGATCGCCTGTTCAGGGCGCAAGTGTCGCGGCAGGTTGTCGCAAGTCGGATCGCCCACCGCGCCAAACAAGATCGCATCGGCTTCTCGCGCCACTGCAAGCGTTGCCGGCGGCAGCGGGTGACCGTGGCGGTGGTAAGCCGCGCCGCCAACATCGGCTTCAACCAATTCTAGACCGGGCAGATCCAGCGCCTCAAGCACGCGCACCGCTTCACGGGTCACTTCGAGGCCGATGCCGTCACCGGCCAGAACCGCAATCTTCATAGGTGTCCGCCGTTCAAAGTTTGGCTAGCCGCTCACGCAACATAACGCGCGCGCCCATAACATCTGTGCGCTGATCGGCAAGCGGATAGCGCGCTAAGCGCGTGCCCTGAGCATCGAACGCGGCGAGCAACGCGGGCAGGTCAGCTCCCGCCAATTCGGGCATTTCAGCGCCGTAGCCCAGTTCGCGCAGTAGCAGTGCTTCGAACCCGATCAACCCCGGCAACCAGCCGCGCGCCGAAGGGGCATGGCATACCGCATCGAGCAGCGCCGTCAGCGCATCGTAGAGCATCGGGAACGGCTGACGCTCGGCCAAGGCGCTGGCGGTGAGCGCGGTGATCCAGCCGATTGCGGCGGCGGCGAGCGGTTCGCTTAGCCACGGGCCCCGGCTGGCCAATAGCTCGATCCGCAAGTACGGCAATTGCGCCTCGTTGCGCCAGCGCGCCTCGACCTCAACCAGATTGCCGGGGATCAACACGGGACGCAGCACTCGCCCGCGCGCGCCCGGAACGTAGCCGGCCAGCAGCCCATGATCGCGGGTTAGCAGCCGCGCCACCGCCCCGGTTTCGCCGCTGGTGCGCGAAGCGCAGATAATGGCCGGGGCGCGCAGTTGCATCGCCCCGGCTGTGCCGGGTCACACGGCGACTGGCAAGCTTAGCAGTGCTGCGAAGCGGGGTCGGGGACGATCGCCGCGGTGATCGGATGATCTTCGGCGAAAGCGTCGGCTTTGGCCTTGGCGATCAGGGGGTTTTCACCCCGGCCCATGGTCCAGTTCTTACCAAGCCGGACCTTGTGATTAGGCGCGCACCACAGTTCGCCGGTTTCATCGATTGCGGTGACCCAAATCAGATTATGTTCCTGACCGTAATCGATCATGCCGATGGCGTAACCATCGCCCTTGCCCAAAACGTGCACGGGAATCGTCGGACTTAACTGGGTAAACATTTGTAAACTCGCGGGTTGCTTCAGCTGGGTCAATGCAGGACCCAGCAAATACGTTCCCGACCGCTCAGGCCTTTTTGGCGAGTTTCGTTTCCAACGCAGTGAGCCGGGCTTTGAGAATTTCGTTTTCTTCGCGGGCCTTGGCCGCCATATCTTTGACCGCGTCGAATTCATCGCGGCTTACGAATTCCAACCCGCCGACCGCTTCCTTAACCCGTTCACGCGCGGCATCGCGCGCCTCGCGGCCCATCCCGGCCATAGTTCCGGCGGCGCTGTTAAGCAGCTTGGCAATATCTGCCAGCAGAGGGTTCTCGCTTTGCATGGCGGCTAGATGGGCCATTGTTGTAGGGGGATCAAGAGCCCGCCGATGAATTTAGCGCGACATCGACCGCCGGGGGCTGCCCACCCGGATTGGCCTCAAGGAATTGCCAGTTGAGCAGGGTCGCGAACAGGCACCACGTCAGGTACGGCAGCATCAGCCAGGCGGCCAGCGGGCGGACCCGGCGCATCAACACGATCGTGACTACAATCGCCAGATCAAGCACCACCAGCAGGACCAGCGCGGCCAGCATCTGGTGCGCGCCAAAGAACAGCGGCGACCACACCAGATTGAGCAGCAATTGCGCCACGAACGCGCCAACCGCCAGCCCCCGCCTCGGCGCCCCGCGCGCGGTGATTACCAGCACCAGTGCAATCCCGATCAGCACATACAGCGCCGACCAGACGATCCCAAACACCTGCGGCGGTGGGTACAGCGATGGCTTGACTAGATCGAAGAACCACGGATTGTCCGGGCCGCTATTGGCCAACGCGCCGGAAAAGAATCCAAGGAACAGGATACCGGGGACCACGAACAGCGCCCAACGCAGGAATGCCGCGCGCAATTGGCCAGGGGAGGCTAGCTCGGTCATCCAATGTCCTCGAATCGGGGCGCCCAAGCTGGCGACTGTGGCGAGCGGGCCGCCCCGGTGCAATGGCCGCAGGCTATCCGCGGCTGGCCCAAATCAGGAATTCCACATTTCCCTCAGGCCCGGTGATCGGGCTCGGGACGATCCCGCGCACGGTCCAGCCGCCGCCGCTCAGCCACTGTGCCACTTCATCGCAAACCCGCTGGTGCAGCACGGGATCGCGCACCACCCCGCCCTTGCCAACCTCACCGCGCCCAACTTCGAACTGCGGCTTGATCAGCGCCACCAGCTGGCACTGCGGTGCGGCCAGCCGCAACGGCACCTCGAGCACTTTGGCGAGCCCGATAAAGCTGGCATCGCACACCACCCATGAGCACGGCTGGTCGATCTGCACGCGCGTCAGCACGCGGGCACTGGTTTGCTCAAGCACGGTCACCCGCGGATCCTGCCGCAACTTCCACGCCAGCTGGTTGGTCCCCGAATCGACCGCGAACACCCGCGCCGCGCCCCGGCTGAGCAGCACATCGGTGAACCCGCCGGTCGAACTGCCGATGTCCATTGCGGTCACCCCGGCCGGGTCGAGTCCAAGGTGATCGAGCGCATGCGCCAGCTTGATCCCGCCGCGCGATACCCACGGGTGATCGCGTCCGCGCACCTCGAGCGGGGCATCGGCGGGCAAGGTCTGCCCCGATTTGGCCAGCTTAGTTTCTCCCGAGAACACCAGCCCGGCCAGCACCAGTGCCTGCGCGCGCGCGCGGCTTTCGGCGTGGCCGCGCTCGACCAGCAGCTGATCGACGCGCATTTTTGGCTGCTTGGTCATACGTTTGCGAGGCCGTGATGGGTTGTGATGCGACGCGCCTCCTTCCATAGAAGGCGGGCCATGGCAATTCGCGCTCCTTACAAACCTCGGCCCCGGCGCAGCCTGAGCATGGTCGTTACCGGCCTGTTGGCGGCGCTGACCGCGGCCTGCGCCACGCCGCAGAAACCAGCGCCGCTGCCCATTCGGATCCCGGTGCCCGCGCCCGCGCCACGCCCAACTCCGCCGCCGCCCGCCGATTGGCGCGACGCGCCGCAGACCCCGGGTGACTGGCGCTGGTCCGCGCTGAGCGGCAGTTCGCAGGCTAGCTATGGACTGGCTGGAGCATTGGCATTGGTCACGCTCACCTGCGATCTGCCCAGC
>JAYTIS010000102.1:0-2913 GCA_043731725.1 Novosphingobium sp. | reverse complement strand
TGCGCCGAGCAGCGTATTGCCAGTTCAGATTTTCTTGTGGTCAGACGAGATTGACCGCGGCTTTGTCGAACGCACGTCCGCCGCTATTATCGTCCTCCTCGCCTTCCTGCTGGTGATGAACGGCATGGCCATCTATCTTCGTAACCGTTTTGAGAACCGTTGGTGACACAAACAAACACCCTTGACCCGGTCGAACCCCGCCTCGCCGCCCGCGGCGTATCGGTTTATTATGGCGACAAGCGCGCCATTGACGATGTCTCAATCGACATCGCCGATGAGTATGTGACGTCGTTCATCGGCCCTTCGGGCTGCGGCAAATCAACTTTTCTGCGCACCTTTAACCGGATGAACGACACCATCGCCGGCGCGCGCGTGGAGGGCGAGATCAAGCTCGACGGAGCGGACATTTACAAATCGGGAATGGACGTGGTTCAGCTGCGCGCGCGCGTCGGCATGGTGTTCCAGAAGCCCAATCCCTTCCCCAAGACGATATACGAAAACGTCGCTTATGGGCCGCGCATTCACGGCTTGTCAGCCAGCAAGAGCGAGCTTGACGAGATCGTCGAACGCAGCCTGCACCGCGCCGGGCTGTGGGACGAGGTTAAAGACCGTCTGGCCGACAGCGGCACCGCGCTATCGGGCGGGCAGCAGCAGCGTTTGTGCATCGCGCGCGCAATCGCGGTCGATCCGGAGGTGATCCTGATGGACGAGCCGTGTTCGGCGCTCGATCCGATCGCCACAGCTCGGATCGAGGAGTTGATTTCGGATTTGCGAGGCAAGTACGCAATCGTGATCGTGACGCACTCGATGCAGCAGGCCGCACGCGTTTCGCAGCGCACCGCGTTCTTCCACCTCGGTAAGATCGTCGAATATGGTAAGACTTCGGAAATTTTCACCAACCCACGCGAAGAACGCACAAAAGACTATATTACAGGTCGTTACGGTTAGGATATAAGATGGCACAGGAACACACTGTCAAAGCCTTTGACGCTGACATCACCAAGCTGCGCGGACTAATCGTTGAAATGGGCGGGTTGGCCGAATTGTCGATGGTTGAAGCGATGGAAGCGCTGGTCAAAGGCAATATGGACTTGGCCGCCCGTGTGATCGAGCGCGATAAGCGGATCGATTCGCTTGAAGCTGAGATCGACCGGCTAGCCGTGCGGACTATTGCCTTGCGGGCACCGATGGCGAATGATCTGCGCGAAGTAATCGCCGCGCTCAAGATCGCCGGGGTGGTCGAACGGATCGGTGACTATTCCAAAAACATCGCTAAAAGTGCTGGCAAAATCGAAGGCCGCAAGCGGTTCGAACCGCTGACTTTGATCCCAGCGATGGCCGACGTAGCGCGCGAGATGGTCCATGACGTGATGACGGCATATGCCGCGCGTGATCCGGTGCTTGCACAGCAAGTGGTTGAACGCGACGAAAAGGTCGATGCCTTTTATGAATCGCTATTCCGCAATCTGGTCACCCACATGATGGAAAATCCCGCGACAATCTCGACCGCAGCACAGCTGTTGTTTGTGGCGCGCAATATCGAACGGATTGGTGATCATGCCACCAACGTGGCTGAAATGGTTTATTATGCGGCGACCGGCACCTACCTGACAGACAAGGAAGACCGGGGCGGAGCCTAACCATGAATGCCCCGCGTCTGCTGCTGGTAGAAGACGATCCGGCGCTGGCCGAATTGCTGGAATTCCGCTTTCGCCAACAGGGTTATGCCGTCACCAGTACGCCAGACGGCGATGAAGCGCTGTTGTTTGCGGCTGAGGAAGTGCCCGATCTGGTGGTGCTCGATTGGATGATCGAGGGTACCAGCGGGATCGAAGTCTGCCGCCGCTTGCGCAAAAGCAAGGCCACCGCGCATGTGCCTATCGTCATGCTGACTGCTCGCGGGGCCGAGGATGACAAAATTCGCGGGCTTGAAACCGGCGCCGATGACTATGTTACCAAACCGTTCTCGCCGCGCGAACTGATTGCCCGGGTCGGTGCGATCATGCGCCGGATCCGGCCGGCGCTGGCGGGGGAGATGGTCCAGGTCGGCGAACTCTCGCTTGACGCGACTGCACACAAGGTCAGTCGGCGCGGCCAGACAATTGTGCTTGGTCCGACCGAATTTCGGTTGCTCAAGCATTTTATGGAGCATCCAGGTCGGGTATTCTCACGCGGGCAACTGCTCGATGCGGTCTGGGGCAGCGAAAGCGAGATCGAACTGCGCACGGTCGACGTTCACATTCGCCGCCTGCGCAAAGGGATCGAGATCGAAGGTGCCCCCGATCCGGTGCGCACCGTGCGCTCAGCCGGGTATGCGCTCGAGGCGATTTAGCGACGTCTGGTGGCAAGCAATCCCTGCAGCCAGCGGATTACCTGCGCCTCAAGAAACACCCGGTGATCGGACCAGCCATGATCCGTCGCGGCGTGGACCGCAGTAATCCGCTTGCTGCCCGCCTTGCGCACCGCCGCAATCAGCGCGTCGGTCTGCGGAGCAAGGCCGTCATCGCTGCTCAGCACCAGTAGCGGCTGCTTTGCGAGGCCAGCGGCGCGTGGCATGAAATCGAAACTCGTGCGGTCAGCGATCAATTCGTCAGCCATAATCTCTGGCGAGGTTCCGGCAAGCGTTTCGGCATTTTCACCCGCCATCTTGATCATTCCGGACCGGTCGAGACCGCGCATAAATCCCATGTTGGCGGCAGAAATCAGGCCAGCACCAAGCAAGTCTTGGTCCTGGCTTGCCACCAGCGCCGTTACCCATCCGCCCATCGAATGGCCCATCAGCACCATGCTGCGGGTATCGATCCCCAGCTTGGTGGCATTGGCCGGCGTGCGCAGATAAGCCAGCACAGCCGCCGCATCCTCAGGGTTTTGGGCGAAGTGGAACTGGCCCGGACTGCCCCATGAGCCGCGATA
>JAYTIS010000101.1:0-7167 GCA_043731725.1 Novosphingobium sp. | reverse complement strand
CCTTCGTTCCGGAGACGCTGGCGATCAGATCAATCCAAATTCGGCCGCAACCATCGCTCTGCCACGTTTAGCTCCATTGCGCGCCGGGCGGCATAATCTTCGAGCTGATCGCGGCCGATCCGGGCCACGCCGAAGTACGACGCTTCGGGGTGCGCGAAGTAGAACCCCGAAACCGCCGCGGTCGGCAGCATCGCCTGGCTCTCGGTCAGCACGATCCCGGCATTCTCGCCCGCGCTAAGCAGATCAAACAGGATCGGCTTGAGGCTGTGATCGGGGCAAGCCGGATAGCCCGGCGCAGGGCGGATGCCGCGGTATTGCTCGCGGATCAAGGCTTCGTTGGTCAGCTGCTCGCCGGGTGCATAGCCCCATAGCGTGGTGCGCACGTGCTGGTGCAGCCGTTCGGCAAAGGCTTCGGCGAAGCGGTCGGCCAGGGCTTTGAGCAGGATGTCGTTGTAATCATCGTGGCCAGCGCGGAACCGCTCGAGGTGCGGCTCGATTCCGTGGATCGCCACGGCGAACCCGCCGATCCAGTCGCCATCGGGGTCGATGAAATCAGCCAGACAATAATTCGCGCGGTCGCGACTTTTGCGGATTTGCTGGCGCAGGAACGGCACCCGCAGCGGCGGCTCTGGCCCTTCCAAATGCAGCAGCACATCATCTTCGGCCCGCGCGCAGGGCCAGAACCCGCAGACGCCTTTGGCGGTCAGCCACTTTTCGCTGATGATCTGCTTCAGCATCTCCTGAGCATCGGCAAACAGCCCGCTGGCGCTTTCGCCGACCACTTCGTCGGTCAGGATCGCCGGGTAATTGCCCGCCAGTTCCCACGCGCGGAAGAACGGAGTCCAATCGATCACTGCCGCCAGGTCGGCCAGGTTCCAATCGGGAAAGGCATGCACGCCGGGCTGTTCGGGCGGCATGACCTTGTCCGAAAAGTCGGCTTTGAAGCCATTGGCGCGCGCATCATCCAGGCTGAGCAGGATCGATTGCTCTTTTCCGGCGCGCAAATCGCGCACGTGCTGATAATCGGCAGCGGTGGCGGCGATGAATGGATCGGCCTGCGTATCAGACAATAGCTGGCTCGCCACCCCAACCGCGCGGCTGGCGTCGAGCACATGGATTACCGGGCCATCATAAGCCGGGTCGATCCGCAGCGCGGTGTGGACCTTGCTGGTGGTCGCCCCGCCGATCAACAGCGGCAAGGTAAACCCGGCGCGCTGCATTTCTTCGGCGACGGTTACCATCTCATCCAAAGACGGCGTGATCAGCCCTGACAAGCCGATCATATCGGCGTCCTGCTCGCGCGCGGTCTCCAAGATCTTGGTCCACGGCACCATCACGCCCAGGTCAATCACTTCATAGCCGTTGCACTGCAGGACCACGCCGACGATGTTCTTGCCGATGTCGTGGACGTCGCCCTTGACCGTGGCCATCACGATCTTGCCCTTGGCTTTCGCCCCGGGCAGCTTTTCGGCCTCGATATACGGGATCAGATGCGCGACCGCTTTTTTCATCACGCGAGCCGATTTGACCACTTGCGGCAGGAACATTTTCCCTGCGCCAAACAAGTCGCCAACGGTGTTCATGCCGTCCATCAATGGGCCTTCGATCACTTCGATCGGGCGGCCACCCCGCGCAGAGATTTCCAGCCGGGCTTCCTCGGTGTCATCAACCACATAGAGGTCGATGCCCTTGACCAGCGCATGTTCGATCCGCCGTGCAATCTCCCAGCCGCGCCATTCCTCGGCCTGCTTTTCGGCCTCGGGCGAAGTTCCGCGAAACTTCTCGGCTAGCGTAACCAGCCGGTCGGTCGCGTCGGGGCGGCGGTTCAGCACCACGTCTTCGCACAGCTCGCGCAGTTCGGGGTCGATCGTGTCGTATACGTCCAGCTGCCCCGCGTTGACGATCGCCATGTCCATGCCCGCCGGGATCGCGTGGAACAGGAACACTGAATGCATCGCGCGGCGCACCGGCTCGTTGCCGCGGAACGAGAAGCTGAGGTTGCTGAGCCCGCCCGAGATGTGCACGTGCGGGCAGCGCGCCTTGATCAGCCGCGTCGCCTCGATGAAATCGACCGCGTAATTGTTGTGTTCCTCGATCCCAGTGGCGACCGCGAACACGTTGGGATCGAAGATGATATCCTCGGGCGGGAAGCCAATCCCGATCAGCAGGTCATAGGCCCGCGCGCAGATTTCGACCTTGCGCGCTTTGGTATCCGCTTGGCCGGCCTCATCAAATGCCATCACCACCACCGCAGCGCCATAGGCCATGCATTTGCGTGCATGCGCCAGGAACGCCGCCTCGCCTTCCTTCATCGAGATCGAATTGACGATCGGCTTGCCCGGTACGCACTTCAGTCCGGCTTCGATCACGTCCCACTTCGAGCTGTCGATCATCACTGGCACCCGCGCAATGTCGGGCTCGGCGGCAATCAGCTTAAGGAACGTGGTCATCGCATAGACCGCGTCGAGCAGCCCTTCGTCCATGTTGATGTCGATAATTTGTGCGCCGTTCTCGACCTGATTGCGCGCGACTTCGACCGCCTTGGCATAGTCATCCGCCATGATCAGCTTTTTGAACGCAGCACTGCCGGTGACATTGGTGCGCTCGCCGATATTGACGAAGCTGGAGCCGGAGGGAGGCGCGGTCATTAGGTCAGGCAGCCATGATGAAGGGCTCGAGCCCGGCGAGCCGGGTCCTGGGTTCGGGCACCGGCAATGTGCGCGGCGACAATCCCCGCGCCGCCTCGGCAATCGCCGCGATATGCGCCGGGGTCGAGCCGCAGCAGCCGCCCAGAATGTTGACTTGCCCGGCCTCGGCCCATTCACGGACAAAGGCGGCGGTTTCGTCCGGGCGCTCATCATAAGCGCCCAGCTCGTTGGGCAGACCGGCGTTGGGATAGACCATGATCAGCGTATCGGCGATCTGGCTCAGCGCGCGAACGTGCGGGCGCAGCTGCGTCGCGCCGAAACTGCAATTGAGCCCGATCGTCAAAGGCTTAGCGTGGCGCACCGCGTACCAGAACGCCTCGACCGTGTGGCCTGACAGGTTGCGACCTGAGAGATCGGTCAGCGTCATCGACAGCATCAGCGGCACCTCTCGAGCGAGCTCGGCCTCAAGCTGCTTGACCGCCATGATCGCGGCCTTGGCATTGAGTGTATCGAAGATCGTCTCGACCAGTATAAAATCCGAACCGCCTTCAATCAGCGCAGCGGCCTGTTCCTTGTAAACGTCGACTAGAAAATCCCAGTCGATTTCGCGGTAACCCGGATCGTTGACATCGGGCGAAAGCGAGAGCGTCTTGTTGGTCGGCCCAATTGCGCCGGCCACGAACCTAGGGCGGCCATCTCCGGCTTGAAACTCGTCGGCCACTTTGCGCGCGAGTTGCGCGCTCGCCAGGTTGATTTCGCGCACCAGATGTTCAGCGGCATAGTCAGCCTGGCTAATCCGATTGGCGGAAAAGGTGTTGGTCTCGGCAATGTCTGCCCCTGCCGCGAAATAGGCGCGGTGGATTGTTTCGGGCACCGCTGGGCGCGTCAGTGCGAGGATGTCGTTGTTGCCCTTCTGATCGGCCGCCAGCCCCAGATCACCGGCATAATCAGCTTCGCTCAGCTTGCAGTTCTGAATTTCGGTCCCGAACGCGCCGTCAGTGATCAGAATCCGTTTAGCGGCCAAGGCCAGCAACTGTTCGCGCGCGGTCATAGTTGTATGTCCTTGGGACGCAGACCGAGCAGGTGGCAGATGGCATAGGCCTGCTCGGCGCGGTTGAGGGTGTAGAAGTGGAAATCGCGCACGCCGCCCGCGTAAAGCTGGCGGCACAGGTCAACCGCTGCAGTCGCCGCAACCAGCGCGCGCGGGCCGGGCCGCTCGTCCAAACCGTCGAACATCCGCTCCATCGCGGGCGGGATCTGGGTATTGCCGCTCATCCGGCGGATCGCGGCGAAGCTGGTTACCGGCATGATTCCCGGGATGATCGGCACCGCAATGCCGGCCGCCAAGGCTGCGTCAAGAAAGCGGAAATAGGCATCAGGCGAGAAGAAGAACTGCGTGATCGCCTGGCTGGCCCCGGCATCTAGCTTGCGCTTGAGGTTTTCGAGATCGGCGGCGGCACTGGGAGCATCGGGGTGGACTTCGGGGTAAGCCGCGACTGACAACTCAAACGGATGCTGGCGCGCCAGTCCTTTGACCAGCGCAGCAGCGCTGGTGTAGCCGTCGGGATGAGCAGCGAATTGCCCGCCCGCATCGGCCGGAGGATCGCCGCGCAGAGCGACGATATGGCGCACCCCGGCTTGCCAGTATTGCTCGGCGACTTCGGCAATTTCGGCCTTGCTTGCGCCGACGCAAGTCAGGTGCGCAGCGGGGACCAGCGCCGTTTCGCGCACGATCCGGGCGACCGTGCTGTGCGTGCGTTCGCGAGTTGAACCACCCGCGCCATAGGTCACCGAAACAAACCTGGGGGAGAGCGGGGCGAGCTGCGTGATCGCATCCCACAGCTGCGCTTCCATCGCCTCGCTCTTCGGCGGGAAGAATTCGAACGATACGGCAATATCGCCGGGTAAGGCGGCGAAATCGGGGGCGGGTTGAGTCATGCGGCGGCCTTGGTGGCGGGAGACGGCCGGGACACGGACGATCCGCGCTGTCCGGTCCAAATTTTGACGGTGAGCGGCGTGCCCGGCAGCGCGGTGGGCGGTGCAGCGGCAAACCCCGCCGAGGCCAGCAGCGACAGCATCTGTTCGTCCGAGAAGCCAAGCCGCGCGTGGGCGTGCTGGCTGCGCAGTTCCTCGCGGTCATGCGCAGCAAAATCGACCACCGCGATTGTGCCGCCCGGCCGAGTCACCCGCGCCGCTTCGGCTAGCACCAGCTCGGGGGCCTGCGCATAGTGCAGCACCTGGTGGAACAGCACGGTATCGAACGCAGCCTCGGCAAACGGCAAAGCGGTAAAATCGCCCTGGACCAGCGCCAGGTGCTCGGCGGCCAGGTGCTGCAACCGGGCGCGCGCCAAGCGCAGCATCTCGGGGCTGTTGTCGAGCCCGGTGATCTGGCTGGCGCGCGGCGCAAGCAGCTGCGCAATCCGCCCGGTGCCAGTGCCGACATCGAGCAGTGCGCCCAGGCTGCCCGCGCCCAGCGCATGGTTCAGCGCAGCCTCAACCGGCGCATCCGGGCTGTGCAACCCGCGCAGTTCGTCCCATTCGGCGGCGTGGCGAGCAAAATAGGCGGCGGCGCTGGCTTCACGCGCGGCACGGATAGCGGCCAGATGGCGGCGATCTTCGCTGCACTGCGCGGCAAATTGCGCGTCGTCGCTTTCCGCCACCGCCAGCAGCTGTGCGGCCGCCGCGCCCAGCGGCGGGGCGCGGCCTGGGCCAATGGCGCTGCGCAGGAATACCCAGCTGCCTTCCTTGCGGCGTTCAGCGAGCCCGGCATCGCACAGGATCCGGACATGGCGTGAAACGCGCGGCTGGCTTTGTCCCAGCACTTGTGCCAGTTCCCCCACAGCCAGTTCCATCGCGGCGAGCAGCCGCATAATCCTGAGCCGGGTTGGGTCCGCGAGCGCGCGCAAGGTGGGATCGATCCGCATCACTGCATCATATAAAGAAATCTTTATATGATTTCAACCGGCTTCAACAACTGACGTTAATCAATTGCACTGAGGTGAGCTAAATTGCCGGTTGGCAGTACGCGTCAGGATGGTTAAGAATTGCGCCATTCGCGGCCCGCGCATCGCCGCACCGCCCGTAGCGAAAAGGGATTTGCATGAAGAAATACGCGACATTGGCCGTTGCATCCGCTGCTGCGCTGGCGCTGGCTGGATGCGGCAGCGCGGACAGCGCTAAGGAACAGGCGCAGGCTGACAATGTCGAAATGCCGGCTGAAGAAGCGGTGCAGGATGTTGAAGCTACACCAATATCCGATGCCTCGGCGGCGGCTGGAGCCGAAGCTGCCAGTTCACCAGCACCAGCTGCTGCCCCCAAACCCTGAGCCAGGCTATGGCATCTTTTCGTTTTGCGAACGCGCACTATGTTGGGGTTATGCCTAGCTCAAAGTTCCTGCGCCTGTGGTTAATGCCGGTGCTGTTGGTCGCCGCGTGCTCCAGGCCTGATAATGCCAGCGGCGCGGGCGGCATCAGCGCTGGTGAGGCGCGCGCGCTCGACGATGCGGCCGAGATGCTGCAAAACCAGCAGCTGCCCATTGCGGCGATTCCGGTGCAGAAGACCCCTGCGGTGAAACAGGTTTCCACCAAGGCGCCCCCCAAAACCGCCGGTTGATTTCCAGAGCGCGCGGCTTAAGCCTGATTTAATCGGGCAATTAGGCGGAAGGATTTGGCGCAAATGGGCATGCTGGCAGGCAAAGTGGTGGCGGTTACCGGCGGAGGGCGCGGTGTCGGGCGCGAAATCGCACTGCTCGCGGCGCGCCATGGGGCCGCCGTCGTGGTCAACGATCCTGGCGTTGGCGGCGGCGGCGAGGGTGGCGATAGTGCCCCGGCGCAGCAGACCGCCGACGATATCATCGCGGCCGGCGGACAGGCCTATGCCAATCTGGCCAGTGTCACCGACCCAATCGGCGCCGCCTCGATTATCGAAGACGCGGTGCAGCGCTTTGGCCGGATCGATGCGGTGGTCAACAACGCCGGAATTCTGCGCGATTCGATCTGGCACAAAATGAGCCACGAGGATTGGCGCGCGGTGATCGACGTGCACCTCAACGGATGCTTCAACGTTTCCAAGGCCGCGACGCCCTACTTCCGCGATCAGCAATCGGGCAGTTTCATCCACTTCACCTCGACCAGCGGCCTGATCGGCAACATCGGCCAAGCCAATTACAGCGCCGCGAAGCTGGGCATCGTCGGACTGTCGCAATCGATCGCGCTCGATATGGCGCGCGCCGGAGTGCGCTCAAATTGTATCGCGCCGTTCGCGTGGAGCCGGATGACCGCCTCGATCCCAGCAGAAACCCCCGAGGCCAAGGAGCGCGTCGAGCGGCTCAAAACAATGAGCGCCGACAAAATCGCGCCTCTGGTGATCTATCTCGCCTCCGACGCCGCCAAAGCAATCAGCAATCAGATCTTCGCGGTGCGCAAGAACGAGATCGTCCTGTTCTCAAAACCGCGCCCGATCCGCTCGATGACCAAGGCCGAAGGCTGGACCCCCGAAAGCATCGCCGCCGAGTTGATCC
>JAYTIS010000100.1:0-6396 GCA_043731725.1 Novosphingobium sp. | reverse complement strand
GTTCCAATTGGGTTGCTCCTGCGCCGTCATTGGGGCGCCGTGCTGGCGGGCAGCGCCGGGGTGGTCGCGTGCTTTTCGCTGTTTTACCTGTCGACCGCCTTTGCGCTAGATTTGGCGACCAAACAGCTCGGTTACGCGCGCGAGCAATTCCTACTACTCCAGCTTGGCGCCAACTGCTTTCTCGCTCTGGGGATCGTTACGGCGGTGTTGCTGGCTGACCGCCACAGCCCGCGCCGAGTCTTGCTGCTGGGTGCGCTGGCGACGATGGGCGTTGGGCTGGTGTTTGCTGCCGGACTGCGTTCTGGCTCGGGCGCGGCCGTGTTTGCCACACTCTCGCTGGCGCTGTTTGTGATGGGTTTCGTCTATGGCCCGCTGGGCGGCTGGCTGAGCAGTCTGTATCCGGTGGCGGTGCGCTATACCGGGGTGTCGGTGGCGTTCAACGTCGGCGGTATCCTGGGCGGCGCGGTGACGCCACTGCTGGCCAAGCAGTTGAGCAATTCGGGGTATGGCAGCTCGGTTGGGCTGCTGTTGGTGGGCGCAGGGGTGCTGACCGCAATCGGGGTTAGTCTGGCCAGACCTGCGCGCGCCGATTGATCAGCGCGCGCCGGGTGCATCATTTGGCAACAGGCGCAGACGCCGGAGTATCGGAAACCACGCCGTAGGCTTCTTTCATCGCGCCATCGACCTGTTTCTTGAACACGATCAGCCAATTGCCGTGTTCTGTTGTCGGCTTTTTGGTCTTGGGATCGGTGAAATCGTATGCATAGGTCGCAGACCAGACGGCCATATCACCGGCGGCGGCGACATCGACCTTTTCGTCGCTCACGGTCACTTTGGCGGCAGCGTCGCTGAGTTGCAGTTTGGTTAGCGCAAGATCCTGCGCAGGCCCGACCACATTGTCTACCCCGTGAAACATACCGACATAGTCCGGCGCATCATATGAAACCGCCTTTTCGGCATCGCGGGTATTAAAGCTGGAAATTAGAGAGGCCATGGTGGTCTTGATTTCGGTCGATACCTTGGCGCTATCGCCAGCTTTCGGTGCCTGGTTGCAGGCCGCAATCAGGCACAAAGCGGTCACCCCGGTCAGGGTGCGAGCAAGTGTTGATATTGTCATCAGGCAGTCTCCGCGCCAAAAGCGCGACCCTAAGAAATGCTGCGCCCAATTTGCGGTCAGGTCAATCGGCAGGTGTCTGGCGTAACAATGTCAGCCGCGCTTTGCCGACCTTGCGTTCGGCCACAGGCATCAGGCCCCTAGTCTGGGGCACCTCTTTCAGCGCAGTCTCCAGGCTGATCCAAGTCGCAGGGCCAATCCAGCCGAGCCGCTGGAGCTTTTCGAGCGCGACCACACCGGCGCCAGTGGTGTAGGGTGGATCGAGCAGGACCAGGTCGAGCGGCTGCTTGGCCGGGCCCAAGGCGAGCACCGAGGCTGCGCGCACATCGGCTTGTGCCTGCGCCTGTAAGCTGGCCAGATTGCTGCGCAAAGCCCGGATGGCAGCGGCATCTTGCTCGACGAAGATGCACGACGCGGCCCCGCGCGATAGCGCCTCGATCCCCAACGCGCCCGAACCCGCGAACAAGTCAGCCACCGTCAAACCCTCGAACGAACCAAGCCGGCTGACCAGCATCGAGAATAGCGTTTCGCGGGTGCGGTCGGACGTGGGCATGGTGGTCTCACCGGCTGGTGCGATCAGTTTGCGCCCGCGCCACTGCCCGGCAATAATCCGCATCAGCCCATCCCCACTAGCGACGTCCGCGCAGCACGCGGTTGCGCGCATGATCCTGCGGGCTGCGCACTTCGCCGGGGGTGCCTGGCATTTTGAGCGTGGCGGTGAACTTCTCGACCTCGGCCGCGCGCAATTCCACCGCCATGCCGCGCGGCAGATCGAGCAGCCGGAACGGACCATAAGCAGTGCGGATCAACCGACTGACTTCGAGCCCCAGGTGCTCAAGCACGCGCCGCACTTCGCGGTTCTTACCCTCGGTAATGGTCATTTCAATCCAGCGATTGCGCCCGGTGCTACGCTCAATATTGGCGTTGATGTTGCCATAGCGCATTCCATCAATCTCGATTCCTTCCGACAGGGCCTCAAGCTCATTCTGGGTGATGTCGCCAAAGGTGCGCGCGCGATAGGTGCGCGGCACACCGCTGCTGGGCAATTCCATAGCGCGTTTCAGCCCGCCGTCATTAGTCAGCAGCAACAGCCCTTCGGTGTTGAAATCGAGCCGCCCGACCGGCATCACCCGCCCGGCATCGGCGGGCAGCGCATTGCGCAGCGCGGTATAAATTGTCGGCCTTCCAGCTGGATCGCGCTCGGCAGTGATCAGCCCCGGAGGCTTGTTGAACGCATAAAGCTTGGCGGCTTCGGGCGCCTTGACCGGGTTGCCGTCGACGGTCACGCCTTTGAGGCTGGTCAACACGGTGTTGGGGGTAGTCAGCACCTCCTCGCCGAGCTTGACTCGACCATCGGCGATCATCCGCTCGACTTCGCGGCGGCTGGCGATGCCGGAGCGGGCGAGCAATTTGGCGATGCGTTCACCGCTCCGCGGTGCAGGATCGGAGCCTTGGCGGGGTTGGTCGGGAGTGGTCATGCGCGCGCCATAGTCCAGCGAGGCCGCCGCGTCACCCCTTGGCTGCGGCCATCTGCTCTTCGCAAATCTCATGAAATCGGCGGATCCCGAATTCAAGCGTGCCCAGCGTGAGGTCGGGGATCACTCCGGTGCTTAACCCCTGCTGGCCCAGCTCGGCGGCGCGAAAGTCTTCGCCCGCGAATACCGCTCCGTCGAGCAAGTCCCAGCTCTTCTGCCAGTGCCGCTGGGCCTTTTCGTCGCGCGGAGCCTCGGGGATCAGCATGAAGTCTTCGACCAGCGTGCGGTCGTGCGCTTGCGGCCACAGTGCCATGATGTTGATGTAGTCGGGGCTGACCACCACCACGGTGGCGGGGAAGAGCTGGTAAGCAAAGGTGCCGATCCGGCGCAGCGCGGCCATGTCGGTGAAATCAACCCCGTCCAGCTCCTCGGCCCGGCAGACCAAGCTGCGTTGATGAGGGCCGATCTGATCGCCGCTGGATACGCCGTCCTTGAAGAATGGTCCGATGGTCGCAGCGTGCAGGCGGGTGACGTGATAGCTTTCGAGGAAAGCATCCATGATCAGTTTCCAGTTGGCCGCGACCGGATGGGTCCGCCGCTCGAACAGATGCAGATCGCGCATCGCAAAGGCGTCGAAATCATCGCCAAGCTGGTGCGCCAGCGAAAAGTCGGCAACGCCCGACGGATCGTACCAGATCAGGCCGCCTGCTTCGCAGCTGCGTAGTTCGATCAGACTGTGCGCGCCCTTGTCGAGCCTTGGAAAGGTTTCGGGGCGGGGCAGCGCGAGCAGCCGTCCGTCGGTAGCATACGTCCAAGCATGGTAAGGGCAGGTCAGCCGTTTGGAACAGTGCACATCCTGACCCTCGACCAGCCGGGTGCCGCGGTGTCGGCAAACGTTCATGAACACATGCACCGCGCCGGCATCGTCTCGGGTGATCAGCAGCGGCTGGCCAGTCGCGTCATGCGGAACGGCTGTGTTATCTGACAACAAGGCTGACGGGCACAGCACTTGCGGGGCGCGGGCAAACAGCAGTTCGGCCTCGCGCGTCCAATGCGCGGGATCGGTGTAAACGCTGGCAGGAACTGATGTGATCCCGCGATTGGGTCGCGTGGCACCGGCCGCAATCTGCCGCGCCAATTCAAGCTGGCCGGGGGTTGGGACAAGCGCAGTGTCAGGGCTGGGGATTGTATCCGTGCGGTCCATCGGGGCTGGTCATAGCGCGTTTGTGCGTTAGTCTCGCGCAAAATATTCAAGCGAGGGACGCATGGCTGAAAGCGCAGCACCGACTGACCGACCTAAAGGCTTTAAACTGCTCGCGGCGGCGCTGCGCAATCGCAAGGCGGCGACCATGCTGGGCTTCGGATTCGCCTCGGGGCTACCGTTCGCACTGCTGGTCGGCACGCTCAATGCGTGGCTGGGCGAAGTCGGGGTCAATCTGGCAACCATCGGCGTGTTGTCGTGGATCGGGCTAGCGTACTCATTCAAATTCCTGTGGTCGCCGATTGTCGACCGCGTTCAGCTGCCTGGGTTGGAGCGGCTCGGGCGACGCAAGAGCTGGATCTTGCTGTGTCAGATCATTCTGGTGGCGGCTTTCGCGGTGCTGGCGGCGACCAATCCGACCGGCGCAATCGGGCGGTTTGCTTTGATCGCCTTTATCGGGGCGATTGCCTCGGCCACACAGGATATTGCAATTGATGGTTGGCGGATCGACCAGGCTGATGAAGCCGCGCCGATCGAATTGCTCTCGGCGCTTAACCAATTTGGCTACCGCACCGCGTCAATCGTCGGCGGCGCAGTGGCGCTGGTGTTGGCCAGCACGATGCTGTGGCCGGTGGTTTATCTGGTGATGGGCGGGGTGCTGCTGCTCGTCGCGCTAGGCGTTACGCTGCGCGCGCCAGACAGTCCTCGGCCCGAACCTGGGCGCCTGCACGGCGCGCTGTCTGAACCCGGTGCACTGCGCCCGCAATACCGGGCAATGGCGCTGATGATCGTCGGGCTAAGTTGGCTGTGGGCGATTGCAACGATCATTCAGTTCATGATCGGGATGCTGGCAGCGGGCACCGCGCCAGCCGGTACGCCGCCGCCGTCGGCGGGGGACTTCACCAAGCTCTATGGCCCGTGGATTATTTTCGCGACGGTGCTGGTCCCGCTCGGCGTGGCCGCGCTGACCAACTGGATGGGCGGACAGGCGCGCTACACCATGGCTGAGGCCGACCATACTCACCACCCTATCCGCACCGCCACTAATCATCTCTATTCGGCGCTGGTCGCGCCGCTAGGAGAGTTATCAGGCCGGCTGCGCTGGGGCGTACTCAGTTTGATCGGGTTCATTCTGACTTACGCGATCTGCTACAATATCTGGGCCAGCTTTGCTTATCCATTTTACCTGCAGGAAATGAAGTATTCAAAGGACGAGGTAGCCTTCGCCTCGAAGGTGTTCGGAATATTCATGACCATGGCCGGGATCAGCCTGGGCGGCTATTTCTTCGCGCGGCTGGGCCGTTTTCCAACCATTCTGATGGGTGCAGTCTTGCCGCCATTGGGCAATTTTCTCTACGCCGATTTGGCTGAAGGCGGGAGCGGGCTTGACGCCTTTGCGCATTTCTTCCGGCTCGATGCGCTGGCTTTGTGGTTCCATTCGGACGAGCGGATGGTGCGGTTGTTACTAGCAATTTGTTACGAGAACATAGTCACCGGGCTCGCACTAACCGCGTTCGTGGCATACGTTTCCAGTATCGTCAGCAAGCAGTATGGCGCGATCCAATACGCGCTGCTCGGCTCGCTGGTGTCGTTGGTCGGTACGCTGGGGCGCGGCTGGACCGGTGAGGCGTTCCAGCAGTACGGTTATCCCGCCGTGTTCCGCTGGACCGCGCTGACCGCCGTGGTTTCGGTGACTTTCGTATTGATCGAATGGGCACGCGTGGCGCATCAGGAACGCAAGCTCAGTCCGGCAACTCCTGATTGAGCCGCAGCACTTCGCCCGCGAGGTAAAGTGATCCGGCGATCAAGACCGTGTCCGTCCCATGGGGGTCTTCCGCTAGCCAATTGGCGGCCTGTTCGAGCGTAAAAGCGGGATAGCATTCTCGCGGATTGCGCTTGGATTGCGCAAACGCGGCCACATCGCGCGGATCGTGGTGGGCGTGCCCGCCCAGCGGGACCACATAGGCTTTGCGGACCAGCGGCGCGAGCGGGAACAGAACGTCGGCGATCCGGCGACTGACCAGCAATCCAAAGATCAAATCGAAGGGGGCATGTGGTTGCATCGCCTGCGCCAGTGCTTCGGCCGCGGCCTGGTTGTGGGCGCCATCAAGCCATACAGTTTTTCCTGGCAACAGGTCAGTGAGCGGACCCGGGCCAAGTTTCTGCAACCGGGCAGACCAGCGCGCCGCGCGGATGCCTGAAGCCATTGCGCCGGGTGTAACAGTAATCTGCGACTGATGCCGCAACATCGCCACTGCCAGCGCTGCATTGTCGGCTTGGTGCCTTCCGGCGAGCGTGGGGAGGGGCAGTGACAGCGCCCCTTGCGCATCACGATATTCGATCCGCTCACCCACCTCGGCAAACCAGTCGAGCCCGCGTATCGCCGGTTTCGCGCCGACCTTCATCGCTTGTTCGATCACCGTGCGGGTCACTTCAATCGGATAGGACTGCGCCACCAACGGAACGCCAGCCCGCGCGATCCCGGCCTTTTCGAACGCGATCCGGCATGGCGGATCTTTTGGCACGCCTGCTTCGGGCACCAACAGGAAAGCCTCGTGGTCGATTCCCAATGCAGCGATCCCGCAAGCGGCCTGACCATCGAGTAC
>JAYTIS010000099.1:0-2216 GCA_043731725.1 Novosphingobium sp. | reverse complement strand
CTTGGCGTCGATCAGTTCTTGCGCGGCCTTGGCCGAACCTTCCGGGCCGCTGTGCATCATGTCGTACCAGCGCAGCAAGGTTGGGTCGCTGACCAGCGCCCGCGGCGCGTTGTACAGGTCCTTGACCGTGGCGAAGCCATCCGAGTGGTCGGAAATGACCAGAAAGTCGAGCGGGCGAGGCAGCTTGGCCTTGATCCCTGACGAGGAGGTTACCTCCTCACCCCGCGCAAAGCGCAAGGCGTCCTCTGGTTCAAGCCGGTTGCCGAAGGCGAAAGCGTCGGGCGAATTTGCGGTATGAAGGTGGGTGTCGCCCCAATAAACCCGTTCGGGATAGGACGTATCTTTGACCTCGGTAGTCCCGGTCACCGCCCTTTTGATAACATCGCAGCCTGTTGTCAGCGCGGTCGCTGCCAGCAACGCAGTCGCCAGCACGGTCGTCTTGCGCATGTCTCTCCCCTCGCACTTGTTTTGGTTTCGCCTTCAACTTGCCAGCTTGTCAGTAGAGGTCAAGAGATCACTAACGGGATTGGCACGATTGGCATTGGCACATTGCCCGGGCGGGTTTACGGCTAAACCATGATCGCTTCCTATTGCCAATCCTGCGCCATCCGGAACAAGTCGATATGCTCCGGCCTCAACGACGATGAGCTTGCCATGCTCAACGCGATCGGACGGCGCCGAAGGCTGGTGGCAGGCGAACGGCTGCTGTGGGAAGGTGATGATGCCACGGTCGTCGCCAATGTGATCGAAGGCGTGATGAAGCTTTCGACCCAGACTTTCGATGGCAAGGAGCAGATCCTTGGCCTCGCCTATTCCTCGGACTTCCTCGGGCGGCCGTTCGGTAAGAAGACGCCTTACGGCGTCGAAGCGCTGACCGATGCTCACGTCTGCATCTTTCAGCGCGCCGACTTCGATCGCGTTGCCCGCGAGCATCCGGACCTTGAACACAAGTTGCTTGAGCGCACGCTCAGCGAACTGGACCGCACGCGGCGCTGGATGCTGCTGCTGGGGCGGATGAACGCCGAACAGAAACTGGCAAACTTCCTGCTCGAGATGGCCGATCGCCGTTCGAACGTCGGCTGTGCCGATGCGCCGGCGGATGATGCCGTCTGGTCGCTGCCGCTGTCGCGCCAGCAGATCGCCGACGTGCTGGGGCTGACGATCGAAACCGTCAGCCGCCAGTTCACGCGGATGAAGAAGGACGGCCTGATCGACCTGCCTTCACGCCGGGAGGTGGCGATCCTCGAGCGGGGCGTGCTCGAGGACCTGGTCGCCTGATCCGCTTTAGAAACGGAACGAAACCCCCGCTGAAAGCACCCACGGATCGAGCTTGTGCTCGGTCTGGATCGCCAGCGTACTGCCCGCGTACCAGCGTGCGGTGGTGCTGACGAAGTACTTCTTGGCATCGAACGACAACCCCATGCCATTGTCCCCCAGCGGTATATCAACCCCAGCCTGAACTACTGCGCCGACCTTGTTCGACAGCGTAGTGCGGGTGACGCCAGCGGGATGGTGGCTGCACCGGGCTTGCTATCCGCCCACAGGAAATAGGTCCCGCCAGCGCCGACGTAAGGCTTCAGCGGGCCAACCGGGAAGTGCAGCTTGGCGGTGACCGTTGCCGGGATCAGCTTGGCATGGCTGACCAGTTCGGCGCCGGGGAGGCCCGTGGTCGCGGTCACGTGATGCTCGGTCAGGCAGCAGATCGTTTCGACCGAGAAGTTCGGGCTGATGAAATATTCGATTGCCACAGTGGGCACGTAATTGTCGCTGGCTGCGGTTTGTGTATTCGCGGGCAGCGGCACGATGTCGACCGGCTTGCTAGTGATCTTGCCATCGGGCCACACCGCAGTGGCCATCACCTTGATCTGGATTTTGCCATTGGCGTTGCCTGCGAAGGCCGGGCTGGCGAGCATTGCAATAGCCACAGCAGCGGCGGCGAGGGACGTCTTCAGCGTCTTGGTCATGTTCTTGATCCTGGCGATGCAGCGGCTGCCCGTTGCAGCCCAGGTTTGTTGCACCGTCGAGGTGCCGTCTGGCCGTGAAGCCGAACTGCGTCCTTGACCCAGATCAATGCCCAAATGCGCTAGTTCGGCCATTGCGGCAACAATGACACAGGCGGCAAGTCTCGAGCGTTTCATGATCCGCATCGCTGGTCGGCATTCGCTTCCCGCGATCAGTGCGCTGGCTTTTCCGCTTTGCCTGGCAGCCGGACGAGT
>JAYTIS010000098.1:0-8784 GCA_043731725.1 Novosphingobium sp. | reverse complement strand
AGGCTTGGCCATCGGCCCAGGCCCCGCGCGGATCGAGCAGCTTGCTGTCCACGCCCGCCACGGCAATCGGCACTTCAAACCCGAAGTTGGGATCCTTGCGGAATTCCGCGTCGTTGAGGCTGCCGTCGAGCGCCGCGTTGAGAAGGGCGCGGGTGGCCTTGATCGGCATCCGGCTGATCCCCGGCATCGTCGCCTTGCCGCCCGACCAACCAGTATTGACCAGCCAGCATTTGACCGCGCCCTTGGCAATCCGTTCCTTGAGCAGGTTGCCATATATCGACGGGTGGCGCGGCATGAACGGCGCGCCGAAGCAGGTGCTGAAAGTTGCCTCAGGCTCGGTCACTCCGATCTCGGTCCCCGCGACCCGCGCGGTATAGCCCGAGAGGAAGTGATACATCGCCTGGCTGGGGGTCATCCGCGCGATTGGTGGCAGCACGCCGTAAGCATCGGCGGTCAGCATGATCACGTTCTGCGGCACTGGACCCATATTGTCTGCGGACGCGTTCGGAATGAAATCAATCGGGTACGAAGCGCGACTATTCTCAGCTAGCGATGCATCGTCCAGATCGAGCAACCGGGTTACGGGATCGATCACAACGTTTTCAAGCACGGTGCCAAAACGCTTGGTGGTGGCGAAAATTTCGGGCTCGGCTTCGGCCGATAGCCGGATTACTTTGGCGTAGCAGCCACCCTCGAAATTGAACACGGCCGTATCCGACCAGCCGTGCTCATCATCGCCGATCAGAGTGCGGCTGGCATCGGCCGACAGCGTGGTCTTGCCGGTGCCCGAAAGCCCAAAGAACACCGCCGTGTCGCCATCGGGGCCGATATTGGCCGAGCAGTGCATTGGCATCACGCCCTTTACGGGCAGCAGGTAATTGAGGATGCCGAACACCGACTTCTTCATCTCGCCAGCATATTTGGTGCCGCCGATCAGGATCAGTTTTTCGGTGAAATTGACCGCCACCACCGTCTCAGTACGGCAGCCGTGACGCGCCGGGTCAGCACGGAAGCTCGGCAGATCGATGATCGTATATTCGGGGACGAAACTTTCGAGCTCCGCCGCAGCAGGTCGAACCAGCAGGGTGCGGATGAACAGATTATGCCAAGCCAGCTCGTTAATTACTCGCACGTTGACGCGGTTCTCTGGCTGAGAGCCGCCGAACAAATCGGCGACATAAAGTTGCGGCTTGGCCGCCAGCGCAGCGTAGAAATCAGTCTTGAGAGCAGTGAACTGCTCGCTGGTCATGCTGGCGTTGGTCTTGCCCCACCAGATCGTGGACTCGGTTTCAGCATCGCGGACAAAGAACTTGTCTTTGGCGCTGCGCCCAGTGTGCGCGCCGGTTTCGACCACGAACGGCCCGTCTTGGGAAAGTAGCCCCTCGCAGTTTCGGACCGCATGCTCGACCAAAGGTGCCGTGCCGAGATTGGCAAAGACCGGCGCCGTCGTGACGATGCCCTGCGCGGCAAGCGGGTGGAAAAGCGAAGCGGTCAAGGCAATCTCCGTCATTTTCCGGCAGCGCGCCGCCATGCAGCAGGGCTGGTCTGCATACGAATGCGCCGGAGGTGTTCGGCGCGCATAGTCCTTGCAGGCGATTCCGTCAAATTGACCTGAAATCGTCAGAGTTTACATGCAATTCAACGCGGTACAGTCACAATCCGGCGTGATTGCGCTGCCCGCCGTTCCGCGCTAACCCCTGTCTTCCCGTCAGTCAGACATGAAACCGCTCCCAGCTGCACCCATGGCCGACAGTCTCGCATCTTCCGCCGAAACGGCTCCGCCACACGTGATTGCGCTGGTCGATGATGATCGCAACATCCTGACCACGATTTCAATCGCGCTGCAGGCCGAAGGATTCGTCACCCGTGTCTATTCAGACGGGGTTGCCGCGTTGAAGGCACTGCTTGAAAATCCACCCGACCTGGCAGTTTGCGATATCAAGATGCCAACCATGGACGGGTTGGAGCTATTGCAAAAGTTGCGCGAAAAAAGTGCCCTGCCGGTAATCTTTCTGACCAGCAAAGACGAAGAGATCGACGAAGCCCTGGGCCTCGCTTTGGGGGCGGATGACTATATCACCAAGCCGTTCAGTCAGCGACTGTTGGTGGCACGGATTCGCGCGATCCTGCGCCGTAGCGAACTGGCGCGCAATGATCTGGCTGCTGAATCGGCAGTCGATTCAAACGAGGAATTGGCGCGCGGGCGCCTGGTGATGGATCCGGCGCGCCACCAAGTCACCTGGCAGGGCCAGCCCGTTTCGCTTACCGTCACCGAATTTCTGCTGCTTGAGGCACTGGCAAGTCGGCCCGGAGTGATCAAGAACCGCAACCAGTTGATGGATGCGGCCTATTCAGACGACGTGTTTGTCGATGATCGTACAATCGACAGCCACATTAAGCGCTTGCGCCGCAAATTCCGCGCAACCGACCCGCAGTTTTCGGCAATCGAGACACTGTACGGCGCGGGCTATTCGTTCACCGATGGTTAGCCTGGCGGCGTTGCCGGTGCGCCAGCGCCGACTCTATTGGACGCGGCGCACTTCGCTCACCGCGCGGATCTTGGCGGTTAACATCATCGCGCTGGGGTTGATGGCGGGAAGCCTGTTCTACCTCGATTCGTACCGCAAGCAGCTGGTCGCTGAACGCTTTAAGCTGGCCAGCGCGGAGGCTGAAATTGCCGCCGCCGGGCTGGCGCAAACCCCGCCACGCTCGCGCAGCCTGCTGCTCGCGCGGATCGGCACCGACCAGCATCTGCGGCTCCGCGTTTACGGCGCGGACGGCGCGTTGAGCCTCGACAGTTTCAAGGTGGCCGGTCCCAGCTTCATCTTTGCCGACCCGCAGGCCGACCCGTGGTATCTTAACGCGGCAAGGGTGCTCGATCGCTCGATGAATTGGGTGTTGGGCACTCCGCCAATCCCGCCGTATCGCAATCCGGCGGTCGACGTGGCGACCAATTGGCCCGAGTTGGCGCAGGCCAGCCGTTCGCACAGCACCGTTGTGCTGGAACGCTCCGCGCCTGATGAAAGCCCAGTGATCACGGCGGCCACCCCGATCGGGACCAATGGCGAGCTGTTGCTGGCCACGCGCAATGCCCCCGATATCACGCAGGCCGTGCGCGATGCTCGTCAGACGCTGGCGATAGTGCTGTCGGTGACGCTAATCATCTCGATCCAGCTTTCGCTGTTCCTGGCGCGTACGATTGTTCAGCCATTACGCGCACTGGTGCGCGCGGCGGTGCGGGTACGGCTGGGGCGTGAACGCGCGGTCGAAGTGCCGCGCTTGCCCGAACGCCGTGACGAGATTGGGCTGCTGGCGCGCGCGCTGTCAGACATGACCGGAGCGCTGCGCCAGCGGATCGACGCGGTTGAAACCTTTGCCGCCGACGTCGCGCACGAAATCAAGAACCCGCTCGCCAGCTTACGCAGCGCGCTCGAAAGCCTGCAAAAGGTCCAGGACGATCACCTCCGCGCCGAATTGACCGCCATTGCTACGCACGATGTCCAGAGGATCGATCGGCTGGTGTCCGAGATTGCCGATGCCAGTCGGATCGACGCCGAGCTCAGCCGTACCCAGTTCGACGCGGTGGACCTCATGACGCTGGCTGAAGCGCTGGTCCGCGCACGCGCCGAACGCGCCGATGCCGGTGCCAATGCCAGTCTGTGCACGGTGTCGGTCGAGCCGCAGGACGCGGGGCCATGGGTAGTACCTGGCGATCCTGCGCGGCTTGAACGCGTGCTGGTCAACCTGCTCGACAACGCCTGCTCGTTTTCTCCGCCGGGCGGCGCGGTGGTGCTGGGCGTGACGCGGCACCCGGAACATGTCGAACTGACCGTGACCGACCAAGGCCCCGGAATTGCAACCGATGCGCGCGAGAAGATCTTCGACCGGTTCCACTCGCGGCGCCCCGATAACGAGGCTTTTGGCAGCCATTCAGGGCTAGGGCTCGCGATCGCGCGGACCATCGCCGAGGCGCACGACGGCACCTTGGTGGCCACCGATCGGCCTGACGGCAAGCCCGGCGCCTGCTTGGTGCTTGAGCTACCAACTGCCGAAGACACCCGGACGTGACCGTGCTGCACCAAGCGACCTGCGTGGCCATTGCCGGCCGGGCGATCCTGATCGAAGGCGCGCCGGGCAGCGGCAAGTCGGCGCTGGCCTTGACGCTAATCGATCGCGGCGCGGTGCTGATCGGCGATGACGGGGTCAGCCTGACCGCGCACGGCGGGCAACTCTACGCTAGCCCGCCGCCCAATATCGCCGGGCTGCTCGAAGTGCGCAACCTGGGGCTGCTGCAGTTTCCGACCGTAAGCGATGTTCGGGTGGACTTGGTGGTAAGGCTCGATCCAGACGCGCCGCGGTTTATCGAGGCAGCTGAACTGGCCGACCGCGCTGGTGCGGGGGTCCCGCTGATCCGGCTGTGGCCGGGCGAAACTGCGTCCGCGCGCAAGGCCGAATTGGCGCTGGAGCGCTACGGACTAACCTGACCGCCAAGTCCTGATCGGGGACAGCCCCGCCCCGGCCCTTCACATTGCGTCCATCCACCGCCATGCATGTTACACCGCAATGACCGAGTCCCTCGTTCCTGCCACTGCCCCAGCCACCCAGCGCCTGTTGCTCGTCACCGGGCTGCTCGGCGCGGGCAAGACCACCGCGCTCAAGGTGCTGGAGGACCTGGGCTGGGAGGTGATCGACAATTTCCCGGTGCGGCTGCTGGGCCGCCTGATCGACAGCGGCGATGCACCGCCGAGCGATATGCCGCTTGCGATCGGGTTCGATTCGCGCACCAGAGGTTTCGATCCCAATAAAGTCATCGCGCTGGTCAAAAAGCTCACCGGGCGCGGCGATCTGGAAATTACCACACTGTTTCTCGATTGCGCCGGGACCGAACTGGAACGTCGATACAACGAAACCCGCCGCCGACATCCGCTGGCACAGGATTTGCCCGCCGCCAGCGGAATTGCCGCCGAGCGCGAGCTGATGGAGCCGCTGCGGAGCTGGGCCGACCTGGTGCTCTCGACCACCCAATTTACCAGCAACGATCTGCAGCAGACCGTGCGCGAGCGGTTTGGTGAGGCTGGGGCGCAAGCCATGACCGTTTCGGTTACCAGTTTCGGCTTTGCCCGCGGGATGCCGCCGGTCGCCGATCTGGTGTTCGACATGCGCTTTTTGAACAATCCACACTGGGATCCAGTGCTGCGCATGCAGACCGGCGAGGACCCGGCGGTGGCCGATCACATCCGCCAGGATCCAGCCTGGCCCGAGGCCTTCGCGCGGATCCGCGACCTGATCCTGCTGTTGCTCCCGCGCTATCAGGCGCAGGGCAAGGCCTATGTCAACATCGCGTTTGGCTGCACCGGGGGGCGCCACCGCTCGGTGTTTACCGCGCAGCAATTGGCAGCGGCGCTGGTGGCGGCGGGCTATAACCCCAGCGTGCAGCACCGCAATTTGTCGGCCCGAGCGGCTGATCCGGTCGAGGGAAAACCCGACGTCGCTGCAGGAAAGGCCTGAAGCCGTGGCAGGAAAAGATTTGACCATACCCCGCGCAATCGTCATGGCCCTGCGCCACCACCGGGCGCGAGTCGCCGGCCCGCGGCAATGGAGCGCTGCTCGCATATGATCGGCCTGATTCTGGTTACGCACGGCAAGCTGGCCGACGAATTCGTCGCGGCGATGGCGCATGTCGTGGGCAAGCAAGAAGGCATTGCGGCGATCAGCATCGGCCCCGAAGACAACATGGAAAAGCGCCGCGCCGATATTGGCGTCGCAGTTAAAAAGGTCGACACCGGCGGCGGCGTGATCATCCTCACTGATTTGTTCGGCGGCACTCCATCGAACTTGGCGATTTCGCTAATGCGAAAAGGCAAAGTTGAGGTGATTGCCGGGATCAACTTGCCGATGCTGATCCGGTTGGCCAAGGCGCGCTGCTGCATGCCGCTCGAGCAGGCGGTGGTCGCGGCGCGCGATGCCGGGCGCAGCTACATTACCATCGCCTCAGAGTTTCTGGGCCAAGACGCCTGACAGGTAAACAATTTGGGATGGCGATGAGCGAGCACCGGGACACTGTCGAAATCGTCAACAACCGGGGTCTGCATGCCCGTGCCAGCGCCAAATTTGTCAATGCGGTGGCTAAGCTGGGCGACGGGCTGCACGTGCGGGTAGAAAAGGACGGCAACGATGCCGAGGGTGCGTCAATCCTAGGCCTGATGATGCTGGGCGCGGCTAAGGGCGACTCGATCGACATCATGGTTTCGGGCGAAGGCGCCGATCTGGCGCTGCTCAAGCTGGTCGGTCTGGTCAAAGACGGCTTTGGCGAGGATTGAAGCGTGGTTGCGCGTGTACTTCGATCCTTCGACAAGCTCAGGACGAGCGGAGGCTCAGCATGAGCGGATGTTTTGCCCATTTCCCCCAATCCCGCTCAGCCTGAGCCTGTCGAAGGCCGCGCGATGAGGTTTCACTGATGCGCCGCCTGATCACTGGATATTCCAACCCGACGGTCAAATTCCTGCGCAGCCTGCGTGAGAAAAAGCACCGCAAAGCCTCGAGCAAATTCCTGGCCGAAGGGCTGCGGCTGCTGACCGATGCGCGCGCCAGCGGCAAGTTTCCCGAACTGCTGGTGATGGCGACAGGCCGCGAACCGCACGCGCTGCTCCACACGCTGGAGGCCGAAGTAATGGCGGCGGGCGGCGAGGTGCTCGAGATGAGCGCCGACCTCCTGGCCAAGATTACCGGCAAGGACAATCCGCAAGCGGTGGCCGGAGTCTACGCCGAATTCGATACGGCTTTGCCCGATATTGACCGCAGCACGGCGAAAATCTGGCTGGTGGCGCAGGCGCTGCGCGATCCGGGCAACCTGGGAACCATGCTGCGCACTGGCGATGCCGTGGGGGCCGGCGGGTTGATCCTGCTCGATGACTGCGCTGATCCGTTTTCGGTCGAGGCGGTGCGCGCCAGCATGGGCGCGGTGTTTACGCAGAAAATTGCGCAGGCCCGCTGGGAGGAGTTCCTGCTGTGGCTACGTTCCGGCTCCGGACAACTGGTCGCAGCCAGCCTGCGCAACGCGGTTGATTACCGTAGCGCACCTTACGCGGCGCCATGCTTCCTGCTGGTCGGCAACGAATCGCGCGGGCTGCCTGAGAACTATGAAGCGGTTTGCGATCTGCGCGTGACGATCCCGATGAACGGGCGTGCTGACAGCCTCAATGCGGCGGTTGCGGCGGCGGTGCTGGCCTATGAGGCGCTGGCGACGCTGGGCTGACGAGGCGTTATTCGGCGGATTCAGCGTTGTCAGTCGCAATTTCCTGTAAGAGCATCGCAGTCTCTGACTCTGCTGTGTAGCGGGGCATACTCTCGATTAGCGGGACGTCTTCAATTTCACCTTTGCCGATCGCTATTCCCTTGTCCTTGAGCCGACGACCGGAAGTCAACACGTTGCGCTCGAAGCTGCCAACAAAATCGTTGTACTTACGTACTGCCCGGTCAAGACCAGCTCCGACACCCTTTAAGTGTTCACTTGCTGTCCTAAGACGGTCGTAAAGCTCAGTCCCGGCTTTGCCGATCTCGATCGCCTCGCGCGCCAGTTGGTCCTGCTGCCAGACCATCGCCACGGTCCGAGCAATCGCCACCAGATTCGTCGGAGTTGCTAGCAAAACCTTGTTATGAAACGCAAAATCCCACAGCTCGGGATCGTGTTCCAGCGCCGCTGCGACAAAGTGTTCGCCTGGTACAAACATCACCACATAGTCAGGCGCTTCATCGAATTGGCTTTGGTAAGACTTTGCACCCAGCGTCTGCACGTGATTGCGCATCGAGCGCGCGTGCAGATCAAGGTGCCGCTTCCGCTCCGCATCGTCGCTAGACTCGAACGCTGCTTGATAGGCGTTCAGCGAGACCTTGGCGTCGATAACGAGCATCTTTTGCCCGGGAATCCGCACAATCGCATCGGGCCGCAAGCGCCCGACATCGGTGTCGAGCGAATGTTCGAGATTAAAATCGGTGTGCTGCGACAGCCCGCATTGTTCGAGTACGTTCTGCAACGCCCGCTCGCCCCAACGTCCGCGCGCCTTGGGCGCGTTGGTCAGCGAATTGCCCAGCCGCCGCGCTTCGGAGCGGATCGCCTCCTGCCCCGCGCGCATTTCCTCGATCACACCGTTGAGGTGGCTGAACGAATCGGCGCGTTTGGCTTCGAGCGAAGCAACCTGCTCCTCATAGTTCTTGAGCCGTTCACCAACCGGCGCCAGCAGCGCGCGGATACGCTCCTCGCTTTTGTCCTCCGATTGCGAAAAGCGATCGTGCGCGCGTTTGAGGAAGCTTTCCTGCGCGCCTTCGAGCACTTTGGCGCCCGCCGCCTCGAATTCCTGCCGCAACGCCTCGCGCGCCTCGATCAGCAGCCGTTCGCGGTCGGCGAAGTTGGCGGCATCGGCCTTGAGCGCGGCATTCTGAGCCGCCAGCGCTGCTGCTTCGGAGCGGTGCCGCGCGATCTCGGCGGCGTGCGTGTCGCGAAGCCGCCCGGTTTCCAGCGCATGACCATCGCGCAAGGCTGCCACGTCCGCAGCTTGCTGTTCATGCAATTGCCCAACCTGATGGATTTGTTCATCGCGCAGCGTTTCGAGTTGTGCGGCCAGTTCATCGGCACGCTTCGCCCGCTCGCTCGCGCCGGCCAATTCGGTGATCGCACGGCGAAACTTCTCGTCCAGATCCCTGGCTGCCGCTTCGCCTGCCGCCAGCCGCGCGGACAGATCGGCCACAGGCCGGCTTGCGAAAAACCAGCCCGCCGCGGCGCCGGCA
>JAYTIS010000097.1:0-4887 GCA_043731725.1 Novosphingobium sp. | reverse complement strand
AAGTAAACGGGTTCAAGTCCTTGCGGTCTTCCTCGGGGCGGCAAATCACCACCACCGCGAGCGTACCGGTGCGGCCAGTGCGCAGCCGCGCGGCGTTTTCATCGACATGATAGTTGAGCCGCCGCGCCGCTTCGGCCACCCGTGCCCGGGTAGTTTCGCTGACCACCGGGTCGCCCGCCAGTGCACGGCTGACGGTCGATTGGCTAACGCCAGCTTCGGCCGCCACGTCAAACGAAGTGACCCGCAACAAGCGCGGGCGCGGTCGTTCGTTGGTTTGGTCAGCGATCTCTCCCATCGGAGCGGTCTCACATGGCCGAGATACCGCCGTCAAGCTTGAGCTCGGCGCCGGTCATAAAGCGGCTTTCGTCGCTGGCGAGGTAGAGCACCCCATTGGCGATGTCGTCGGGCTGGCCAACGCGTTTCAGGGGGATCTGCCGCGCGAGCTTTTCCATGATCACTTCTTTGGACTTGCCGGTGGAGGCGACCATCCCATCAAGGATCGGAGTATCGATGAAAGTCGGGTGAACGGAATTGCTGCGAATGTCCCAGCCCATCTTGGCGCAGTACAGCGCAACCGACTTGCTGAGCATCCACACCGCTGCCTTGCTGGCGTTGTAGCCGGGCATGGTGTCCGAGGCGATCAGTCCGGCGATCGAGGAGATGTTGATGATCGAGCCGGGCTGGTTATCCTTCATCAACGGCAGCGCCTTTTGGCAGCCGAGGAACACCGAATCGACGTTGACCGCAAAGCCCCGGTGCCAATCCGCCAGAGTGCAGGTTTCGATGTTGCCGCGCACGCCAATACCCGCGTTGTTGACCAGCACCGAGAGACCTTGCATCGTCTCGGAAGCGAAGTCGACGGCAGCGACCCACTGGTCTTCGCTGGTGACATCAAGGTGGATGGAGAAGGCAGTGCCAGCGCCCAATGCCGCGTTAATGGCTGAAGCTTGCGCAGCGGCGCCGTCGGCGTTGACGTCCGCCAGCAGCACTTGGGCACCCTCGCGGGCCAGCATCATCGCCTGCGCCGCGCCAAGCCCCTGCGCCGCGCCAGTGATCATTGCCTTCTTGCCTGCAACCCGTGCGCTCATTGTGTCTCTCCCATTATGCCGGGGCGTTTATGCCATGCCGATTATGCCAGGAGCGAGCAGCATCAGCAGCCGCACGTCAATCCCCAATCCGCGCCCACGCGCAGTTTCTACGAATTGGGGGAGGGCAGCGAGCGCAACGCGGTGCACGGTAATGTCTTCGCTGGCGGTGCCGCCGCCAGGGCCAACCTTGCTCAGGCCGTGAGCGCGAACCAGCGTGAAACTCTCGGAAACCATGCCGGGCGAAGAATAGAATTCACCGATCACTTCGATCCGTTCCGCGCGGTAGCCGGTTTCTTCCTCAAGCTCGCGGCCGGCCGCTTGTGCGGCATCCTCGTCCTCCGCCCCGGCGTCATCGCCGATCAGTCCGGCGGGCAGCTCGAGGCAACGTTTGCCCAGCGGCACGCGGTACTGCTCGACCAGCAGCACATGATCGTCCGCATCAATCGCCAGGATCACGGCGGCACGAATGCCATGCGCGCGGCTGACATACTCCCACTTGCCGCGGGTGCGGGCGGTGATGAACTTCCCGGCCCATTGGATTTCCTCCGGTTCGCCCAATTCACCGGATGACGGGGTCATACTTCGATCAGCCGGTCGGGCAATTCGTTGACGTCATCTTCGGCGCGCGGAAAGTGCTCGGCCAGCACCGCGCCGACTTGACCGATCGCTCCGACCAGCCCGGCAGCGGGGCGGCCCGCGCGGATTTCGCTCACCAGCGTGGTCATCGCCGCGCCCCACACTTCGGGCGAAACCTCGGCCGCGATCGCATCGTCGGCGACAATCTCTGCGCGGCGTTCCGCCAGGCTGAGGTAGATCAGCACGCCCGTGCGGCCATGGGTGCGGCGTTCGGCCCCGATCTTGAAGCTGGTCACTGCGCGGGCGCGGACCCGGGCGTGCTTGAGCGGCCCGGGCACAAGCGCAAGGCGTAATGGCTGCCACAATTGCACCAGCCACATGCTCATGAACTTGGCGCTCGCCGCGAACAGCGCCAGCGCGAACATTTGGCTGGGGTGCCACTCACTTTGCCATGCCCCGGTCGTCCGGTCGATCAGGCCGAGGTAAAACTGCGGCGCCAAGGTCAACGCACCCAGCGCGAGGAACCCGACCAGCGCCGACCACAACAGCGCGACATCGTGATAACTGTCGGACCGTTCGGCCATGATCGTCACGATCTCGCCAGCGCTGTGTTGTTCGGCCGCGGACACTGCCGCGCTTACTTCATCGCGTTCGGCCTCGGTCAATGCGAAGTGCTGTGCCATGTAATTGCCCCTACCAGCCGCCCGAAGCGCCGCCGCCGCCGGATGAACCCCCGCCGCCGCTCCAGCCGCCGCCACCGCCGCCGCCCCAATCGCTCCCGCCGCCACCGCCGAATCCGCTTCCGCCACCACCGCGGGTCATACCATCAAGCACGCTCCACATGATCACCTGACCCAGACCGCTCGACCCGTATCGCCGCCCGCCGCGCATCCGCCGGATCATCGGCAGGATGAAGAACAAGAAGAATACAAATATCCACACCATTGAGGCTGGATTGAAGTGCTGCTTGGCTTGTTGCCGTTGTTGGGCATTGGCCTGAGCCCCGATCTGCGCGGCTTGATCGGGCGGCAGGGTCATTTGTTCGATCAGCGCGTCAGTGCCGGCCTCGATCCCGCCCGGCAGATCGCCGGCCTTGAATTTGGGCGTTATGATTTTGTTGATTACCAGAAACGAGAAGCCGTCAGTGACGATCGGCTCCATCCCGTAACCGACCTCAATCCGCATCCGGCGTTGGTTGGGGGCAATGACCAGCATCACGCCATCGTTGCGTTCCTTGTCGCCAAGCTGCCAGCTGCGAAACAGCCGGTTGGAATAATCGGCGATATCATAGTCTTCTAGGCTGGCCACGGTAACGACTTGCAGCTGCCGCTGCGACTGGGTTTTAAGCGCGACCAGCTTCTGTCCGATCCGCGCCTCGACATCATCGGGGATTACATTCGCCTGATCGACCACCGGCCCGGTTAATGCGGGGAATGTCTGAGCTGAAGCCAGCCCAGGCACCAAAGCGGCCAAGGTCAACAGCACGCTGACCAATAGGGCCAACGTGTTTCGCAGCATACTGATAGGATTCAGCCGCATGGCCAGATCCATTCGCTTAAAGCTTGCCTTCAAGGCTGGGTGCGACGTTCGCATTGGGGGTGGCGGCTTCATACGGGACCATCGGTTTAGAACCGTAGATCACCTTCGCCCCGATCGCGGCGGGGAAGGTGCGGATCGTGGTGTTGTACTGGCGCACGGCCTCGTTGTAATCGCGCAGCGAAACGCGAATGCGGTTTTCTTGGCCCTCAAGCTGGCTTTGCAACATCTGGTAGTTGGTGATGCTCTTGAGTTCGGGATAAGCTTCGGTGTTGGCGAGCAGCCTTCCGAAGCCCATCAGTGATCCGGAAAGCTGGTTCTGGGCTTCCTGAAAAGCTTTCATCTTGGCCGGATCGCTCAGATCACCGGGATTGACTTGGATGCTGGTCGCCTTGGCCCGGGCTTCGATCACTCCAACCAAGATACCCTTTTCCTGGTCGGCTGCGCCTTTGGCCACGGCCGCAAGATTGGGGATGAGATTGGCGCGTTCCTGGAATGCGGCCTGGACATCGGCCCACTTGGCCTTGGCCTGTTCCTCAGCTGTGGGGATCGAATTAACTCCGCAGCTTGCCACGCTGGTCGCTGCCAAAGCCACAACAGCCGCGCGCGGCAGAATGCTTGAATACAGGTTTGCCATGAAATACATCCCTTTGATCCAGTGGCGGGCGCCACCATTCCTGCGCGGAATGTAGCGTGTGTATTACCTGGTTCAAGCACCTCGTTGCAATTAAGCTGCGGCAATCGGTGGTTGAGGCGCGGTGCAGGCCATGGCAGACGACGCGGGGCCGAGCGGGCAGATCGGGAGACGGGTCATGGGAATGGTATCTGAATTCAAGGAATTCGCCGCCAAAAGTAGCGTGCTGGACCTTGCGGTTGGGGTGATCATTGGTGTTGCGTTCGGCAGGATCGTCGCCTCGCTGACCGACGATCTGATCATGCCTGTAATTGGCAAGATCTTCGGCGGATTAGATTTTTCGAGCAATTATATCTTGCTCAGCGGCGCAGTCGCGCGGGGCATGCCGCTCGATGCCGCTCGATGCCGCGCGCAAGGCGGGGGCCAATGTGCTTGCCTATGGCAGTTTCGTGACGGCGCTGATCAATTTCGTGATTCTCGCCTGGATCATCTTCCTGATCGTTAAGGCCGCGAACAGAGCAATGCCGCCAGCCGCCGCACCTGCCGGCCCGAGTGAGGTCGAATTGCTCACGGAAGTCCGCGATTCACTGAAGCGCGGATAGATTGGGGAATGTCCCTGTTTTATCAGAAGCTGCGGTCACTTCACATTAAGCTTGGAGCGCCTATATAGGGTCTCGCCGGGTTCGCCCGGATATGGTGATAAATTGTTACGTGCAATAGGCGCAGCGGACCCGGGGGCGGTACCCGGCGGCTCCACCACCTCTCCTGTTGTCGCAGGGGTAATGACGGGGCCGAACTAGGATCGACGTGTGTTGAAAGACGTAGTTTTTACTCGGGCTGAGTAACCCGTTCAAGGCTCAAAACCCATAAGTGCCAACGACAACGAAGCACTCGCTCTCGCGGCGTAATGTGACGGCCTAACGGCCTGAATTTACAATGCTAAAGCGCGGTTGGACCGACCGGGCAACAGAACGGATTCCAGCGGCCCGGGGTGGGCCGGGCAACAGAACCACCCCACTTCATTTCACTTCAGAAAACCGTTTTGGGTTGCTC
>JAYTIS010000096.1:0-2733 GCA_043731725.1 Novosphingobium sp. | reverse complement strand
GTCGACTTGGCACAGCGGCGCGATCGACTGGATTGACTTCCCTTCGATGAAGCTGGTCCAGACCTTGCGCACCGGGACCGCTGACCTGGTTCCCTCGCTGGACTACGTCCGTCCCTACACCGACGAGGGCATGGCGCTGCGCGGCCGCGATCTTTACCTTCTGCCCGATAGCGGACCGAACCGCCTGTTCCATTTCCGGCTCGATGACGTTGCCTTGGCTCGGAACGGCCTGGGCGGGACAGTCGCTTTGGCGCGCAAATGATGCCCCGCCTTGCACGGTGTTTGCGCTTGGCCTAATGCGCGAGCCGCCAGGGGGCCGGGCAGCCGCGGGGTTCTTTTGAACCGCGAGGAAAGTCCGGGCTCCACGAAACAAGGGTGGCGGGTAACGCCCGCCGGGCGACTTGCTTGCAGGGAAGCTCAGGGAAAGTGCCACAGAGAGCAGACCGCCTCATTTATGAGGTAAGGGTGAAAGGGTGCGGTAAGAGCGCACCGGGTGGCTGGTAACAGGCACCGCACGGCAAACCCCACCCGGAGCAAGACCGAATAGGGGCGGCGCGCTGATCCGCAAGGATCGGCTGGTGTGTTTCGCATCGACCGCCCGGGTTGGTTGCTTGAGCGATGCGGCAACGTATGGCCTAGAGGAATGGCTGCCAGCGGGGATACGGTCTCTTTTGGGATACCGTCCGCGCTACAGAACCCGGCTTACAGGCCCCCTGGCAAATTTATCGGAACGCAATTGCCGCTGGTGCGTTTGGATCCAAAGCCGATACAATCGCGGCTGTGAGGGAAGCGAATGTCACCTGGCTTTGAGCCCTTCGCCAGTGCCGACAGGCTCATCGCCGCCTCGCCAAATCCCTATGTAGTGTTCGATCGCCAGTTTGACATCGCCTGGCTGAATGATGCCTATGCCCGCGTGACCATGCGCGAGGAGGCCGAATTGATCGGGCGCAACTTGTTCGAGGCCTTTCCGGTCGACCCTCAATCGGACAGCTACCGCCAGCTTTCCGGGTCGCTCCACCGCGTCCTCGACAGCGGCGAGCGTGACGAGATTGCGCTTATCCACTATCCCATCGAGAACCCCGATGGGTCGATGCAGTCGCGCTATTGGAGCGCCACGCACAGCCCGCTGCGCGATGCCGCTGGCACGGTTGTCCATATCCTCCAGCACACCGTCGATGTGACCGAGCTTCACGAACTGCGCACCTTGCGCGATAATGCTGGGCTGGTCAGTCGCGCCCGTGCGGTCGAACGGAGCAGTGTCGAAGTGCGCGAACAGCTGGCGCGGATGCGGACGATGGTCGAGCAGGCGCCGGGCTTCGTTGCGATTGTCGCGGGCGAACACCACCGGTTCGAGCTTGCCAATGCGGCCTACCGGCGGCTTGTTGGAGAGCGCGATCTGCTCGGCAAGACGGTTGTCGAAGCCATGCCCGAAGTGATCGACCAAGGCTTCGTCGACGTGCTCGATGGGGTGTTCCGCAGCGGCGAGCCGTTCGCCGGCAAAGCCGTGCAAGTGCAGCTGAGCAACGAAGCCGGCGACGCGGAACAAGACCGTTACCTCGATTTCATTTATCAGCCGATCACCGGCCCGGATGGCAAGGTTGGCGCGATTTTCGTACAGGGTTACGATGTTACCGACGAGGTCCGCGCTGACGAGCAGCAGCGCATCTTGATCAACGAGCTCAATCACCGGGTCAAGAATACGCTGGCGATCGTCAAGGGCCTCGCAATGCAGAGCTTCCGGGCGGTTGCGGAAGGCGAACGGGCCTACAAGGTGTTCAACCAGCGGCTCGATGCACTGGCCGCCGCGCACAGCTTGCTGACCGAGCGCAAGTGGGAAGCAGCACGTCTGTTCGAGGTGGTCGGCAGGGCACTGCGGGCGACGGCCGGTGCGCGGATCGATCACTGCACGGTTCACGGCGAGGACAGCGAACTGGGTCCGCAAACCGCGGTAGCACTGGCGATGCTGATCCACGAACTGGCGACTAACGCGATCAAGTACGGCGCTTTGTCGGTTGAAGCCGGCGCTGTCGATATCGCGACGTCCATCGATACGTCAGGCAGTGAAGCGTTGATGCGCCTGGTGTGGCGGGAGCACGGCGGGCCGCTGGTCGCGGTGCCAGCGTACACCGGTTTTGGCACCAAACTGATCAGGCGCGGCATTGCCAATCACTGCAGCGCTGACGCCGCGCTTGAATTCGCCGCTGGCGGTGTGGTCTGCACCATTGTAGCGGCGGTGCGGTGAGCGAAGCCATCTTCAACCAGCGCCGCGTCCTCGTGCTTGAGGACGAGCCGATCATCGCGATGCTGGTCGAGCAGATGCTCGAAGACGCAGGTGCGCTGGTCGATGGTCATGCGACCCTGGCTTCAGCCGAAGCAGCAATTGACCGGTTGTGCCCGGACATGGCGATCCTCGACGTCAACATTCACAACGAGACGAGCTATGCTATTGCCGCCCGTTTGGCTGAATTGCGCATTCCGGTAATCTTCGCCACCGGCTATGGCATCGGGGCTCATCCCGAAGCATTCGCGCAGATCCCTACAGTCAGCAAACCCTATGACATTTCCGAAATCGCCGCAGCGTTAGAGCAGGCGATTTCCCACAACACCACATGACCGGGAAGCGCGCGTGAACCGCCGGGTCGATTTCGTGGTCGACCAGATCGATCCCGTAAAGATGCGGGGCAACGTAGCGGTCGCGCAGCGCGATCTCATGAGCCCCTATGTCTGGCAGCC
>JAYTIS010000095.1:0-3618 GCA_043731725.1 Novosphingobium sp. | reverse complement strand
GCGGCGAGGCGTTTGATGCCCCGGTGGATATTGACCTTGATCAGCGATTCGCTTTGGCCAGTGCTGGCTGAAGCCTCGCTGATCGACAGCCCGGAAATCTTGACCAGTTCAATCGCCCGCTGCTGCGGCGCGGGTAGCGCTTCGAACAACCGTTCAAGGCTGATCCGCGCGACAATCCCAGGCTCGTCTGAATCGCCGGCCTGCAGATCCGCATCAAGCTCGTCTTCGGCGCGGCGATAGACCTGCCGCAAGTGATCGATGAAGCGGTAGCGCGCGATCGCCGCCAGCCACGGAGCAAACGGCCGGCTCGGCTCATAACTGGCGAGCTTGCGGTGCACCGACAGCAAGGTTTCCTGCACCAGATCGTCGAGCTGGCACGGTGTCACCCGCCGCCGGTAATAGCGCACCAGCCAGTGCCGCGCGGCCCCCAGCAAGGCCGCATAAGCCGCCTTGTCGCCCCGCTGCGCCATCCCCGCCAAGCGAGTCAGACTGGTATCGTCAGCAATCATTGGCGGCGCCGCGCGAGCAGCGCATCGAGCGAGAACAGCCCGCCCCCGCGCATGATTAGAACCAAGGCCAAGGCGATCCATAGTGAGTGTTCGGTCCACCATGCCTCGGGGTAAACGAACAGCTGGATCACCATGGTCATGCCTATCAGCCCCAGCGCCGCGCTGCGGGTGAATAGCCCCGCGACGAGCAACGCGGGCAAGACATGTTCGGCACTATTGGCCAGCACCGCCGCCAATTCGGGCGGCAAAGGTACCCCGGCATATTCCGTCCGGAACAGCTCATAGGTGCTGTCGGTGAGCTGGAACCAGGTTCCGTCGACCACTTTGGTTTGGCCCGAGCGCCAGAAAATTCCGCCCAGCACGATACGCACGAACAGCAGCACCAGTCCTTCGGGCACGCGGCCCGAAAGACTGGTCACGGCCGCGTCATAGCGCGTCAGAGTTGCGCTCAATGCGCTCACGCTTGCGCTTTCAGCGTACCGTGGCCTTTGGGGGTCTTGATGGTCAGGCAGGTTCCGGCGCGGACCAGCTTCCAGGCATTGCCCTGATAGTTGCGGGTCGAGGTTCCGGCGCAGCTGGTGCCTGCTCCGGCCTTGCAATCGTTCTTGCCGGCCTTGGCCACGCCAAAGCATTTTTCCATCGGCTTGGCACTGGGGGTATTGGCAGCAGTCGCGGCGCTGGCCATTGCGGCAATCGCGATGGCGGCAATGGCGCTAGCAGTCTTGGCATTGGTCATGGCTATCTCCGAAATTCAAACCCCGCCGCCGCTGCGGCAGGTAACAGCCAATTCGCCCGCTCGCCGTTCAGAGTTACAAACGCCCGCACATAAAATTTCCCGCCCCGCTGTAACCCGCACGGTCCCAGCCGCGAAACTCACCATGCCACCACGGCAGAAACCAACAGCGGAGAGTTTAGCATGTCCACCCTCAGAACCGGAACCACCTTGGCCGCCACCGCCGCCGCCTTCGCGCTCGCCGCGATGGCCAGCGCCGCCACCCCGCCCGCGGGCAGCAGCGGCATGGCGCTGGGCCAGGCTGACACCGTGCATTGCTACGGCGTCAACAGCTGCAAGGGTAGCGGTGACTGCAAGACCACCGCGCACGAGTGCAAGGGCATGAACGAATGCAAGGGCCACGGCTTCAAGGCGCTGGCTGCGGGCGCTTGCCTGACCAAAGGCGGGACCATCGGCGACCTTAACGCGTCGTAATCCCCCCTTCGGCCCGGCCGGCTGCCCTCCCCCTCCCGGCCGGCCGGGCCACTCCCTTTTTGGCAACAAGCGAGCGATGCGCGAAACAATCCCTCCCTTCACCGGCTTTGGCTTGGGTCTGCGCAAAGAGCATCACGCCGATGTGCTGGCGCGCGCACAGCCGCTCGACTTTGTTGAAATCATTTCGGAAAACTTTATGGCCTGCGGGGGGCGGGCGCTGCACACGCTCGATGCGGTGCGCGAACGCCACCGGGTGGCGATGCACGGCGTGTCGCTCTCGCTCGGATCGGCGCACGGGCTAAACCCGGATTATCTGGCCGAGCTCAAGTCACTGGCACGGCGGATCGACCCGTTATGGGTCTCCGATCATCTGTGTTGGACCGGCCCCCCGGGGTTCAATTCGCACGATCTGCTGCCGCTGCCTTATACCGAGGAAGCGCTCGACATCTGCGCGGCCAACATAGAGCGCGCCCAGGACGTGCTCGAGCGTCCGCTGTTGGTCGAAAACCCGTCGAGTTATCTCAGCTTTGCCGAGAACAGCTTCAGCGAATGGCAATTTCTGGCTGCCCTGACCGAGCGGACCGGGTGTTACCTGCTGCTCGATGTGAACAATATCTACGTCTCGAGCATCAACCACCGCTTCGATCCGCACGAATTTATCGCGGGAATTCCCGCCGGCCGCGTGCGCCAGATGCACCTTGCGGGGCACAGCCACGGGCCCGAAGGCATGCTGATCGACACGCACGACGCCCCGGTTTGCGCCGAGGTTTGGGACCTTTACGACCTTGCCATCCGGCGGTTCGGACCCTGCGCAACGATGATCGAGCGCGACGATGCAATCCCGCCGCTGGCTGATCTGCTGGCCGAGCTTGATCAGGCGCGCGTCGCCGCATCGGTGCTGGCGGCATGAATTTGGCGCAACACCAGCGGGACTTCGCCGCCGAACTGTCCGTGAGCGACGATGCCGCTGTGCCCAGTTCGCTGGGCATGGAAATTTACCGCAACGCCTACCGCGCGCGGCTGCTGACGGCACTGGAAGTGAGTTACGAACGCACCCGGCGTTGGGTCGGTGAAGAAGCCTTTGCGGCGGCGGCGTGCCACTATGTCATCAGTCATCCCTCGCAGGACTGGACGCTTGACCGGTTTGGGGCGCAGTGCCCAGCTTTGCTCGTCAACCTGTTTCCCAATGACGGCGAAGTGGCCGAACTCGCCTGGCTCGAATGGCACCTGCAACAGGCTTTCGCTGTGCCCAATTTGGGTGAACTTACCGGAGTGCAATTGACCGAGGCCGGCCTGAGCGATGATGACTGGGAGCAGCTTCGCCTGACCATGGCGGCGGGCTATGCGTCGCTGGAAGTGGGGCATGATTGCACCGGGCTATGGCAAGCCTTGCGCGATGATGACCTTGCCGGATTTACCCTCCAACTCACCGATCCGGGCGTGCTGGTGGTCTGGCGTCAAGGCCTGACCCCGCGCTTTCGAGTGCTCGACCGCCAAGAATTCGCCGCGCTCGAATGTCTCGCGAAGGGGCAACCCTTCGGCCGCGTGGCGACCATGGTGGGCGAGGCGGGTGCCGCACAGCTAGGCGGATGGTTTGCGCAATGGCTCGGCGAAGGCCTGTTCGCCGGATTTACGGTGACAGAACTGCGGTAAGGTTACAGTGAAAGCGGCCACGGTGGCTTAGGCGTCGATCCACAAATTGGACGGACGCGGTGACGAGTGCTTAAACTCCCAATTGAATTCCAACAGCGGGGCCTAGACCGAGAACTATTTGGTGGTTTACGCACCTGTCACCGTAATTCTGGCATCGAGAATAAAATGACCAAACCATTCGCGGCATCCAAGATAAAATTGAACCGCGCCAACCAGCACATTGCTGAACTAAAGCGCGTCTTGGACCAG
>JAYTIS010000094.1:0-1666 GCA_043731725.1 Novosphingobium sp. | reverse complement strand
TTCAGACACTACCGCGTTTGCGGGAAAGCTCTCATCGGGCCAGCCCAGCGCGATGCTTTTCATAATCACCTGATCCTCGGGGATACCCGCGTGTTCGCGCACCACCGGGCTTTGCATGATGCCCTGGCTGTTAATTACGCAGCCTAGCCCGCGTGACCAAGCCGCGTTGACCAGCGAGGTGCTGACCGCGCCGCAATCGAACGGGCTGTCGTCGCTGCCATCGCAGGCGCGGTCGTAAGTGATGATCACGCAGACTGGCGCGTCAAATTGGCGAAAGCCGCGCAGCACCCAATCTTGTCGAGCCGGGGCGTCATCGCGGGCAATGCCCATCGCCGTAAACAGCTGTTTGGCGACGCCGATCTGACGTTCGCGGTGGACGCCGGCAAAGGGCACGCCCTTGCGAAACTCACGGCTATCAGGCTCACCAGCCAAGATGCGCTCAGTGTTGCCGGCGCGGATTCGGGCGAGCGGTTCGCCGGTGATCACGTGGAAATGCCAAGGCTGGGTATTCATCGAGCTGGGCGCGCGGATCGCCAGCGCCAACACTTCTTTGATCAATTCGCGTGATACCGGCTTATCGAGATAACCGCGGATCGAACGGCGGCCCATGATCACTTCGTCAAATTCCATTGCTGTGCTCATCCCTTGGCATTCGTTTTAACCGTCCGGTTAAGCTGCGCAATGGCCTGGATGACTGAGCCGCGCAAACAAAAAGGGCGGCCCTGTGGACCGCCCTTTTGCAATCGGCTTGGCCAAAATTAGCGCGAGTAAAACTCGACCACCAAATTCGGTTCCATCTTTACGGGGTAAGGCACTTCGTCGAGCGTTGGGACGCGAACGAAGCTGACTTTGTCGGTGCCGTCGGGCGCGACATATTCGGGAACTTCGCGCTCGGCTAGGCCTTGGGCTTCTGCAATCAGGGCCATGTCCTGAGCCTTCTTGCCCAAAGTCAGCACGTCGCCCGGGCGCACGCGGCGGCTGGCGATGTTGCACTTCACGCCGTTCACATAAATGTGACCGTGCGAAACAATCTGACGCGCCGAGAAGATCGTCGGCGCAAACTTGGCGCGATAGACCACCATGTCGAGCCGCTGTTCGAGCAGGCCGATCAGGTTCTGACCGGTATCGCCCTTCATCTGCGACGCTTCTTGGTAGGTGCGCTTGAACTGCTTTTCGGTGACGTCGCCGTAATAGCCCTTGAGCTTCTGCTTGGCGCGCAGTTGGATCCCGAAGTCGGAAACCTTGCTCTTACGGCGTTGGCCGTGTTGTCCGGGGCCATACGAGCGGCGGTTGACCGCGCTCTTGGGACGGCCCCAGATGTTCTCGCCCATACGGCGATCGAGTTTATACTTCGACGACTTGCGCTTTGACATGGCGCGTAGATCCTTCAATTTGCATGGCTGGGCACAGCGCCTGGCCTCTAGTCCGGAACCGCACCATTCGGTCCAAAGGCCGAATGCGAGGCAGGCTTCACCGGAGTGCCCGCTCAATTGCGAAGGCGCGCCCCTAGCCGGGCGAGGGGCAAAGATCAAGCCGCGTTTGGAGCGGAGGATCCTAGTCTCTTCGCGGCCCCTTGCGGATCGCAGACAACACCCCGCGCAAAGTGCGCACCTCAAGGTGGTTCCAGCCCGGTTTGGTCAATACGGTGCGCAAGGTCAGCCGGTTA
>JAYTIS010000093.1:0-4562 GCA_043731725.1 Novosphingobium sp. | reverse complement strand
CGCCGCGCATCGATGATCCGGGCCTTCGGCAGGACCAAGTGGATCAGGCCCACATGCCTGAAATTGTTGGGCATCTTGTCGATGAAATTGGGGCGGCCTAAGGTCCGGTGGGGCATCGTGTCGGCAATGTATAGCTCGCCGAAGCGGCGGATGGCAGCCGCATCGAGCTCGGGCAGCACACCAGGGTAGCGCGGCTCGTCGAAATTGATTTCGCGGCCCTGCAATTCGTGAACGATGCGCTGGATATCGGGCAACTCCTGCGTGCCCTCGACCATGCTGTGCGAAGCAAGGATCTGCTCGATCAGTGTCGATCCTGAGCGCGGCAGACCGAGCACGAAGATCGGCGCCGGGTCGTCGTGGCCCCAGTCGACCCGTTCGGCGAAAAACGCGGCTGTGCACACGCGCTTTTGTTCGCGCGTGTTTGTCTCGAAAACCTCGGGAATGTAGCCGTTGCCCGCGCGGTGCATGGCATTGCCCTGATCGTAAGCAGCCCATGATCCGGCATAATCGAGGTTGTCCTCCAGCGCCTTGCCCAGCGCGAAGGCAATATGGATCCGGTCGTTCTCAGCAGTCGCCCCTTCGGCCAAGTGCCGGCGCAACACTGCGATGGATTCGGGCGCGAAGCGATAGGTCTTCAGGTTGGCAAGACTCCACCACGCATCGCCGAAATCAGGTCGGTCGACCGTCGCTGCGATGTAGGCTTCGATCGCCTCGTCGGTTCGACCTTCAGTTTTGAGCGCGTGGCCGAGCCACAAATTGAGGTCGGCGCGATGGATTCGTGCCTGCGGGGAATCGCCGACGGTCTCGCGCAGCATCTCACGGTAAGCCGGGATTACGCTTTCAAAATCGCCCAGCCCGACCTGTATGGTTGCTGCTTGTATGCGGTTTGCATGATGGGAAGGATCAAGTTTGAGCAGCGGCTCAAGTTCGATCCGGGCCTCGGGGAACTTGTGCCTTGCGATCAGCACCTGGACATATTCGTGCCGCGCTTCGTGATGGTCGGGCACCATCGCCAGCACGGCGGCGTACAGCGTCTCGGCATCATCCAGCACATTGCGCGCTTGGCCGATCTGCGCGAGCAGGCGCATCGCTTCGGGATGATCCCCGAAATCGAGCAAGAACCGGCGGATCAGCATTTCGGCCTGATCGATCTCGCCATCGAAGTGGAGGATTTTGGCATGAACTATCGGCGGCGGAAGGCTGGCGAGGTGGTCGCTGTGCTTGGCAACCACAGCGGCACCGGCAGTGTCGCCAGTCATCCGCAGCAGCCCGCCAAGCATGTGCCAGCCCATAGCCAGAGCGGGATTGATCGCCACAGCGGCGCGTAGATCGGCCATTGCTGCGGGCGCATCGCGCCGCGCGATATAACATAGCCCGCGTTCAAGAAACAACTGGCTGAAACGCGGATGGTGCTGCGCCAGCTGCTCCAACATGGCCAACGCCGCGTCGGTCTGCTGCACCATCCGCAGCGAATGGGCTGCGATCAATAGCAGTTCGCGGTGGGCCGGATATGCGTCGAGCAAGCGGTTCGCACCCGCAGCCGCGGCGGTGTGCTCGCCCTTGGCCTGCAGCGCGTGCAAGCTACCGATCTCCGCTTCTAGCGGAGCAGCGGGAGGCAGCGGCAAAGACTGGGCGCGGTCATCGGTCGATCGGTGGGCTTGCGTGGTCATTGCGCACTAACCGTCGGCAATCGCAGTGCGCTTGTCAAACAAGGAGCAGCCCGAAAAACAACGGGTGGTGCTTGTGGCACCACCCGTTACGTGTCGATTTATCGACATTCGATCAGATCTTGGTGCTGATCTTCAGGCCGTAGGTCATCGGACGGACCACCGTCGAAGTCTTAATGTACTGCGACGAGTTGGTGAACGTCGATGCGTGCGAGTTGAACAGGTTGTCACCGAAGATGGTCACAGTCCAATTATCGCGCGTGAAGCCAATCTGAGCATCGGTGAGCGCATAGCCCGGCATCTTGTAGCGCAGCACGGTCGTGGCAGGGACGATAATCCCGTTCGGGCCGACTACGTTGCCGTTGCCGGCTACATCGCCCGACGGGTAGGTCGCAGGCTCGTTAAACATCGAGCTCGTGTAATTCACGCCTCCCGCAACAAACCAGTCCATCCCGCCCGGGCCCGCAAACTCGTAACGGACCCGGAAGTTGCCCTGGAAATGCGGGCTGAACGGGGTGATGCTGCCGACGGTGCCAAACGGGCTCTGCACCGGTTTCACCGTACCGCCCGAGAAGACCTGCGTGATGCACTTGCCAAAGCTCGAGACGCCCGGGTTGTTCGCAATGAAGCACGGCGCATTCGACTGCTTCGAATCGTTGTAGGTCGCCGAGCCCTGAATCGTCAGACTGCTCGAAGGCCGCGCCACGATCTGAACTTCGGCACCCTTGATGTGATAGTTCGGACCGTTGGTTGCGAACGCGGTATTGCCGAAGCCAGCAGCGGGATTGAAGAAGCCAATCTGCGTGTCCTGCCAGATCATGTAGTAAGCAGACGCATTGAAGGTCATCTTCCGGTCGAACAGATCGGTCTTCAGGCCCACTTCCCAGTTGGTCAACGTGTCGGGACGGTAGGCGGCCGGGACCAGCAACTGCTTAGCGTGCGGTGCCACTGGGTCGCTAACCCGCGCCGAAGGACCACGGTTGAACGCACCAGGACGGAAGCCCTGGCTGAACAGACCGTAGATCATGGTGTGTTCGCTCGGCTTCCAAGTGATCACGCCCTTGCTCTTGAAGCCGTGGAATGTTGTCTTGAGATTGAGAGCATCCAGGTTCGAGCCTGTTACGCACACCGGAGCTTGATAACACCTAGCGTCGAACGAGGAATAGACCGACCCCGTCTCATATTCCTTGTAGTTGTAATACCGCGTGCCGCCGGTGATCGTCAGGTTAGGCAGGATATCGAAATCGACCGAAGCGAAGGCCGCGTATTGTTTGTAACCGCGCTGAATGTCTTCACCGAAGGCAACCGCCGGCCCGCGTGGACCAGGAACGTTGAGCGTAGCGGCCGGGTTGGGAGCAACGAGGCCCAAGCACACCGTGCCGGCTGACTTGATCTGGGCCGCAGTCAGCGCCGGATTGCACTGCGGAATGGTCTTGTAGTCCCAGTCTTGGTTGTCCTGGATCTTGAACGATTCATAATAGGCGCCCGCGATCAGGCGAATCCGCTTGTCAGCCGGAGTGGCGATGCGGAATTCGTGGCTTTGGTGCGTGTTGCGAACCTTGTCGGTCCAGTAGCCAGTCGGCTCATGGCAAAACGGTGCCGCGCCTGGATTGAAGTAATAGTTAGCACCGCCGGTACACTGATAGAATATTCCATAAGTCGCCCGCGCGTAGTTGGTGTAATCACCCTGCTGCGAGATGTGGCGGGTCAGGTAGGCGCCGGTATAGATCAGATCGAGACCGCCGACCTTGCCGTTAAGCGTCCAGGCGGTGTTCGAGAAATCGTCCTTACTGTACTGCGGCACAAACAAGGTCGACGACAGGCCGGTGAGCGGGGCGTAGTCATAGCTGTAGCCCTGGACCGCGAAGGTGCCCTTGGATTCCAGCTTCTGGTAAGATTGTGATACCAGCAGGTCCCAATCTGGCGCGAACTTCCAATCGAGCGACACGCGGCCGCCGGTGTAGTCAACTGGGTTGAAATTGTCCTCAACCAAGGCGTTGTTGTTATACAGGCCATTGTTGGTCTGCTGGGCCGGCGTCAACTGGTTGCCGTTGTTGATTTTGGTGTTAGGATCCGTATAGTTCAAATAATATGAACCCAGATCGGTCGGTCGGCGAGTGAAGGTCGAGAACTTGTTGTCGATGTAACCGCCGTGATGATCGGTGTAGATCACTGCGCGAATGGCCAGCTGGTCCTTTATGATCGGTATGTTGACCATCCCGTTGAACGAGCCGTTCGCCCCGCCGCCGACGGTGCCGCCGAAGCTGCCCTCCAGCCGGCCTTCGAACTTGCCGAGCTTGGGCTTGTTGGTGATGTAGCGCACCACACCCGCCTGCGCACCGCCGCCAAACAGGGTACCTTGCGGACCTTCGAGCACTTCGACGCGCTCTAGGTCAGCCACATAGACGTCGACGTTGCGCGCCGGGAACTGCATTGACTGGTCATCGAGATAGAGCGCGACATTCGGGAAGCCGCCAATCGTGGCCGACGACTGCCCGCCAGCGAAGCCCGCTGACAAACCGCGCATGAAAATCGCACCTTGCCCCGGGCCGTTGTTCGAGAAGGTCACGTTAGGGGTGTACTTCAACAAGTCGTTCAAAGTGGTGACGTTGAGCTTGCTCAGCGTATCGGTGCTGAAGGCCTGGATGGTCAGCGGCACGTCTTGGATCGATTGGTCACGCCGGGTGGCGGTCACGATAATGTCATTGACTGCGGTGCCGGTGTTGTCGTCAGCCGCGGGTGCCGTTTGTGCGTAGCTTGGCGAAGCAAACCCGATCGACATCGCGATCGCGACTGTGGCGGTTGATGCGTTCCAGAACGTCTTCATTTCTAATTCCCCCCTTGCCCGTTAAATACGGGTCAATTGATCGCCAAGGAGCCCAAAAAGCCCACTCC
>JAYTIS010000092.1:0-1981 GCA_043731725.1 Novosphingobium sp. | reverse complement strand
ATTTATCGCCCTTCAAGTGCCGAACTGAAACGGGGTCAGGCCGCGGCTGCGCTCGTCGAATTGCAGTGTGGTGCCGCGCGGCGGCAGCGAGCGTTGCTGACAATCGGGCCGATGGCACAGCGCGCAGCCCGGGCCCGTGCTCTCAGTTTCGTTACGCCCCAGGGAAGCGCCGCGAGCCTGCGCAAGCTGCCCGGCGAGCGCCGCATCCAGCCCGAGCACCACCACGAATTGCGCGCCCTCACCGCCCAGCGTGCCGCTGCCTTGCACTGTACGGGCGAGCGTGAACCATTGTGAAGCTTGCCCGGCGCTATCGGTGAATTCTATGTTCTGGACGCAGATCCGCCCCGCTCGTTCGAACGCCTGATGAACATTCCACAGCGGGCAACTCTGCTCGCCCTCAAGCATCACCGTGCCGCTCGCCCCGGCGTAGCGCTTGGAAAACTGTCCGGCCCGGTCGAGCCGCGCCATGAAGAACGGAAGTCCCCGCTGGCCGACCCGCTGCAGGGTCGTAAGCCGATGCGCGAGTTGTTCGAACCCCACGTTGAAACGGCGCTGGAGGATGGTCAGGTCGTAACCGGTTTCCTCACAGGCGCGCATGAAGCGGCCGTAAGGCATGACCAAGGCGGCGGCAAAGTAACCCACGAGGTGGCGGCGGAACAAGCGCCAAGCACCGCGATCGGCAAACCCGGCGCCGTCGGCCAGCGCTGCGATCTCGTCGCGCTGCTCCAGCATGGCCAGCTGCACCGCGATCTGGAAATTGCGCGACGACTGATCGAGCAATTCGGACAGTTGGAGTTGCCGCGCGTGAAGGTCGAGCCGGCGCAGCGCATCGGGCATGACATTGGTGGGAAGCACGCGAACTGAGAGCTGGTGCCGCTGGCGCAGCCGCTCAGTCAGTGCCGCACCCATATCGGCATTGGACAGGCGCAGCTCGTCGGACAAGGTTTCAGCCGCCTGATCGAGATCGGCGAAATGGTTGCGCCACCGTTCGATCTCGCGCCGCACAAGATTGGTGGGATCACTGCCGCGCGCCGCTCCTGCGTTGCCTCCACCTGCATCGAACAGCCGCGCAAACGCCAATGCTGCCTGGGGTGCGGCGGACAGCCACTCGGCAATCTCGTCACGGTCGATGGCCAGATCGGCAAAGCGTTCATCGGCAAGGCGGCGGCGCAGGCCGTCAATCCCGCCAACAGCTTCATCCTGACGCAGGCTGCGCGGATCGAAATCGAACTGCTCGGCCAGCTGAACCAGCAGCCGCGCCGAAAGCGGGCGCTGGTTGCGTTCGACCAAGTTCAGATAGCTGGGCGAAATGCCCAGCCGCCCGGCCATCGCCGCCTGAGTCAAATCCTGACGGCGGCGCAGGCGGCGGACGCTGGGTCCGGCAAGGACGGTGGTGTCGACCATCCAACTCGCTTGTCATAAAGTTTACAACATTGCAACTGTCTCAGCGTGTAATGAGCCTTTAGGACAAGAATTATTGTAATTTCTGATACCAAATCAAACTCGCTTGCGGCTATCGAACGGACAATCGCTCCCTAGGAGATAAGCCATGACTTACACCGATACAATCGCTCAATCCCAATCCACCATCTCCGGCCAGCCGAATTGGGACGGGATTAACGCCGAATCGATCGCCCGGATGCGCGCGCAGAACCGCTTCCGCACCGGATTGGACATCGCCAAGTACACCGCAGATATCATGCGCCGCGATATGGCCGCTTATGATGCCAATCCGGCGGACTACACCCAGTCGCTCGGCTGCTGGCACGGCTTCATCGGGCAGCAGAAGCTGATCTCGATCAAGAAGCATTTCGGCACCACCAAGGGCCGTTACCTCTACCTGTCGGGCTGGATGATCGCCGCCCTGCGCAGCGAATTCGGGCCCCTGCCCGACCAGTCGATGCACGAGAAGACCAGCGTTCCCGCGTTGATCGAGGAACTCTACACCTTCCTCCGCCAGGCCGATGCGCGCGAACTCGGC
>JAYTIS010000091.1:0-2023 GCA_043731725.1 Novosphingobium sp. | reverse complement strand
TTCGGCGCAGCGAAATGCTCGGCTATATTCGCTCGGTGATCGATGTGATCGTGCAACTTGGCCGCAGCGACGGCGCGCGCTTGGTCACCGACATTCAGTTTCCGGTCGGCGCCGACGTTAACCGCTCGGCGACTGCAGCTTGATCTGGGCCGGGCGACGCTAAAGGATTGACTTCAGGTTCGATCAGGCTCGACCAGCGCCACGCACCCGAACCGATCACCAGCATGGTGGTGCGGCCCGGTTCGGCAATCGGGATTAATTGCGGCCCAAGTGATTCGACCTCACGGCATTCAGCCGGAGCTGCGGCCAGCGTTGAAAGAATTACGGTTTTGAGCACCGTGACCGGATCCTGACCGGACACGGCCGACACGACCGGTACCCCTGCGAGCGCCGCCGATTGGCCGGTATCGAGCCAGGTCCCGTTCCACAGCATCACCGCATCGGCTTCACTGCGCACATCGCGGGGGAGAGCCGCCACGGCAGCCATTGCCTCAGGGCTTTCGCTGATACCCTTGGCCAGCATGCCGGCCATGCCGCAGCCCAGCCCAGTGCCCGATCCCGCTGCGGCTGGCGGGGCATCGATCGTAAGTGTGGTAGGCACGAGCAGCTGGGGCCGGATCTTGCTGACTTGAACATGCTCGGCCGGCTTGGCTGGAGCATCGGGGGTATCCACTTCTGACACATCGAATACGGCCAGCGTTTTGGCCCGCTGCGGCGGACGTCCGGTGAATCCGGTCAACAGCAACGCCAGCCACAAGATCAGCAGATGCGCCGCAACAATCGCCAACAACAGCGCGCTGCGGCGGAGATAGAAACGCGCATCGCGCTCGCCGTTCCAGTCGAACCGATAAGACGGTTCGGCAAGGCGCGCGGGCCCCGCTGCAGCGGCTGACCAGTCGGCGAAGGAAGCAAGCGTGAGCATCGCAAGCTAAATAGCACCGCGATCACAAGTCTGGGGCGTGTCTCGCACAAAAGCACCAGAAAGCCACCAAATCGCACGTTACGCTCGCGGCGGAGCCGAAATTGTGCAACGGATGCGGCATGCCTGACATCCTGTTCCACCAATACGATAGCTCACCGTTCTCAGAAAAGGTGCGAGTGTGCTTGGGTATTAAAGGGCTTACCTGGGGCTCGGTCGACGAACCGGTGATCATGCCCAAACCCGAACTGATCGCGCTAACCGGCGGCTATCGGCGCATCCCGGTGTTGCAAATCGGCGCGGACATCTATTGCGATAGCCAGCTGATCGTCCGCGAACTGGAGCGCCGCTTTCCCACGCCGACGCTGTTTCCTGGCGGCGACGTGGGGCTGGGCCATGCCACTGCGCTGTGGACCGATCGCACGGTGTTCATGGCGGCGGTTGCGATCATCTTTGGCGGACTGGGCGATCAGGTGCCCGCCGCATTTATCAAGGACCGCGAGGCTTTGAGCGGGCGGCCGTTCGATACTGAAGCAATGCGCGCCGCCGTCCCGCAGATGACCAGGCAGCTGCGCGCGCACGTGGCACTGCTATCCGAACAGCTTAGCGATGGCCGCGCCTTCCTGACCGACGACCGGCCGGGTCTGGTCGATGCCAATGCCTATTATAACCTGTGGTTCATCCGGTCCGCTTATCCGCCCGCCGCCACGATATTTGAAACCCTGCCGCAAATTTCTAACTGGATGGAGCGGGTGCGCGCGATTGGTCATGGGCAACGATCAGAGGTGCCGCGGGCCGAAGCGCTGGCGATTGCTCGTGATGCGAGTCCAGTACCGATAACAAATCACGCAAATCCTGATCCGCTGATCGGCCAGCAAGTGGCCATTTCTGCCGATGATTATGGCCGCGATCAAGTGCACGGAACGCTGCTCGGGGCGAGCGAACATCAACTGTCGGTCCTCCGCACCGATCCGGATCTGGGCGATGTGGCGGTGCATTTCCCCCGGATCGGCTTTGCGATATCGGCCGACAGCGGCCGCGCGTGAACGCTGCAGTCGGGCGGGTTTGGCATAAGGCGATGGACGATCCGCTGATCCACCGGAT
>JAYTIS010000090.1:0-3741 GCA_043731725.1 Novosphingobium sp. | reverse complement strand
GCGAAGCTCGACAAACCCAGCGCGACGATGCCCGAAAACAGCGTCCAGCCAGCAATGGTATTAAAGCGGTCTGCCATCCGAAAAGCCCCGTTGGGAAATGTACCTGAGAGTTCGCGCGCCGCTCTAGTCAGCGCGCGCCCGCGTTGCAAGGGGCATTGCGGCCAGAGCCGAAGCGCATTAGCCACTGCGTCATGTTTTCCTCACTCCTGATTGCCAACCGCGGCGAAATCGCCTGCCGGATCATCCGCACCGCCCGGGCCATGGGAATCCGCACGGTCGCAGTTTATTCCGATGCCGATGCCAAGGCGCTGCATGTGCGGCAAGCCGATGAGGCGGTGCATATCGGCCCCTCGCCCGCTCGCGAAAGCTATCTGGTCGGCGAAAAGATCATCGCTGCGGCCAAATCGAGCGGCGCCGAAGCGATCCACCCGGGTTACGGCTTCCTCTCGGAAAACGCAGAGTTCGCGCAGAGCGTGATCGACTCCGGGTTGATCTGGGTCGGGCCGAAACCGGCCAGCATCACCGCGATGGGGCTGAAGGATGCGGCCAAGAAATTGATGGCCGCAGCCGGGGTGCCGGTGACCCCGGGCTATCTCGGCGAGAATCAGGATCCGGCGGTGCTCGCCAAGGAAGCGGCGAAGATCGGTTATCCGGTGCTGATCAAGGCGGTCGCGGGCGGCGGCGGCAAGGGTATGCGGCTGGTCGAGGCGGCGGGCGACTTTGCTGATGCGTTGGCCTCGTGCCAGCGGGAAGCCACCGCCTCATTCGGCAACGATCATGTGCTAATCGAAAAGTACATCCAGCGCCCGCGGCATATCGAGGTGCAGGTGTTCGGTGACAGCCACGGTAACATGGTCCACCTGTTCGAGCGCGATTGCAGCCTCCAGCGCCGCCACCAGAAGGTGATCGAGGAAGCCCCCGCACCGGGGATGGACGAAGTCACCCGCGAGGCGCTGTGCGCCGCCGCCGTGCGCGCGGCCAAGGCGGTCGATTACGAAGGCGCGGGCACAATCGAATTTATCGCCGATGCCAGCGAAGGGCTGCGCGCGGACCGGATCTGGTTCATGGAAATGAACACCCGGTTGCAAGTGGAACACCCGGTGACCGAGGAGATCACCGGGGTCGATCTGGTCGAGTGGCAATTGCGCGTGGCGGCTGGGGAAGTGCTGCCCTTGAGGCAGGATGAGCTAGCGATCAATGGCTGGGCTATTGAGGCGCGGCTTTATGCGGAAGACGTTGCGGCAGGTTTTTTGCCATCCACTGGCCCGCTCACGCACTTTGCTTTGACCCGTCTTCCACGGTCACGGCCCGCTCGTGCGCGGATAGAAACCGGCGTGCAGCAAGGCGATCAGATTTCTCCGTTCTATGACCCGATGATCGCCAAGTTGGTCGTCAAAGCTGAAACGCGCGAAGATGCAATTGCAGGATTGACCGAGGTATGTGAACAGGTTCGTTGTTGGCCGGTGAAGTGCAACGCACAGTTTTTAGCCAACTTGCTCGGTGAATCAAACTTTCGCGATGGTGACGTCGATACTGGTCTGATTCAGCGTGAACTCGTTGATTTGATTCCAGACATCCAGCCAACCGAACTCGCGCTACAGTCGGTCGCCATGGTCGCAGTCGATCGCGCTCTCGGCGGTGGAGCGACGAATATCCGCGAAACCTACATTGATCGTCCAGTCTCCCCATGGAGCTGGCTCCGTGGTTTCCGACCCAATGCGGCTTTGAAACCGACCATGGTCCGCCTACATGATGGCAAGCAAGAACACGTCGTTCAGTTTGACGAGATTGACGTCAACCGGACCCTATACGTTACTGTCGAGGACGAAGGGTATTTGGTTTCGGAAGCAGGCAACACGTTTGTGATGACCGAAGCTCGCTTCGATCCTAGCGGCCACGGCCCTGCCGCCAACGGCACTATCCTCTCCCCCATGCCGGGCAAGATTATTGCGGTTGAGGTGGCTGCGGGGGATGCTGTGACCAAGGGTCAGAAGCTGCTCACGCTGGAGGCGATGAAGATGGAGCATTCGCTGACCGCGCCGTTCGATGGGGTGGTGGCGGAATTGAACGCGGTGGCCGGGGCGCAGGTGCAAGTTGAGGCGCTGCTGGCGCGGATTGAGGCAAGCGAGTGATTTGCTGCGCCATCGCCCCTCACAATATCGTCATTTTGAACTTGTTTCAGCATCCATCGGGCCGTCGGAGCGGAGCCGTCCGTTTTTCACAAGCAGTGCTGCAAGGTTGTTTGGATCAGGCAGGAGCTGCGCGGGCGGCGAAATGGACCCTGAAACAAGTTCAGGGTGACGAAGTTCGGGAGCTGGGAATGTTGGCGGGATGACCTGGAAACCCGAAATCGAGGAACTACGCCGCCGCGAAGCGATGGCCGAGGCGATGGGCGGGGCCGAAAAAGTCGCGCGGCAGCATGGGCGGGGCAAGCTTGATGCGCGGGCGCGAATTGCGGGGCTGGTCGATGCGGGGTCGTTTCGCGAGATCGGAAAGATCGCCGGGACTGGCACTTACTCCGCCGACGGCACGCTGCTGAACCTCGCCGCATCGAACCTGATCTTTGGGCGCGCCAATATCGAAGGCCGCCCGGTGGTCGCCAGCGCCGATGATTTCACCGTGCGCGGCGGGGCGGCGGATGCCGCCATCGGACGCAAGTTCGCGCAGTGTGAGCAGATGGCCTACACGCTCAAAATTCCGCTGATCCGGATGATCGATGGCACCGGCGGCGGCGGCTCGGTCAAGACGCTCGAGACGATCGGCGCGACCTATGTGCCCGCAGTCCACATGTGGGGCGACGTGGTGCGCAATCTGGCCGCGGTGCCGGTGGTCGCGCTGGCGCTGGGGCCCACGGCGGGCCTTGGCGCAGCGCGGGTCGCTGCGAGCCACTATTCGATCATGGTCAAGGGCCTGTCGCAGCTGTTCGCCGCCGGGCCCGCTGTGGTCGAGGCGATCGGCGAGAAGAGCGACAAGGAAAGTCTGGGCGGGAGCGATATTCACACTCGCAACGGCGTGGTCGATGAAGAAGTGGCGAGCGAAGCCGAAGCTTTCGCCACCGCGCGGCGGTTCCTGTCTTACTTGCCCAGCCATGTCGGCGCGCTGGCCGTACGCACGCCGTGCGCCGATCCTGTGGATCGCCGCGAGGAGTTCCTGATCGATCTGGTCCCGCGTGAGGCCAAGCAAGTCTATTCGATGCGCCGGGTACTCGAGGCGGTGTTCGATCGCGGCAGCACGTTCGAAATGGGCAAGCAGTGGGGCCGCGCGGCGATCACCGCCTTTGCTCGGCTCGACGGCTGGCCGGTCGCGGTGTTGGCTTCCGATCCCAGTTTCCTGGGCGGATCGTGGGAGGCCAAGACCAGCGAGAAGGTCGAGCGTTTTATCAAGCTGGCCGACCAATTCCGCCTGCCGGTGGTGCACCTGGTCGATAACCCCGGCTTTATGATCGGCAACGCGGCCGAGACCGCCGGTACGATCCGCTATGGGGTGCAGGCGATGAACGCGATCTATGCCGCCACTGTGCCGCTGGCCTGCGTGGTGGTGCGGCGGGCCTACGGGATCGCAGGCTCTGCGATGAGCAACGCCGATGCGTTCCAATACCGCTTCGCCTGGCCATCGGGCGATTGGGGCAGCCTGCCGATCGAAGGCGGGATCGAGGTTGCTTACAAGAGCGAGATCGAGGCAGCGGATGATCCGGCGGCGCGCCTTGTGGAAATCCGCGACCGGCTCAATCTGCTGCGTAGC
>JAYTIS010000089.1:0-8947 GCA_043731725.1 Novosphingobium sp. | reverse complement strand
CCATCGGGCATTGTTGGTCCGTTGGCCTGCTTCCACGCCTCTCGCGCGGCCAGTTCCCAGCCTTTTATGCGGGCTTCCTGGCCATCAGCGCCCGAGGTGTTGACCTCAATCCCGTTGATCTGGATGTCCGATGTAGTGGCCAGCGGCACCATCCCGCGATCACCCTCGATCTGCGCCCAAAGCCGGGCAGGCCCGGCAACCAATACCAGCGCACCGAGCACCAGCGCCAGCACACCAAACAGCGTAGCGGCAGGTCCGGGGTGCCTGCGAGAGACGGTCAAGAGGGGCAAAGCGCTATGCATCGGGGAAAACAGAGTGCCTTTTGCCCAAAGGTGCATGGAAATCCAAGCGCGAAAAGGCTAGGCGGCTGGCAATGGTTGAAAAGAGCTACAGCTACGAGGCGGCCGGCGTCTCAATCGCCGCCGGAAACGCCTTGGTCAAAGCCATCGCGCCCCTGGCCCGCGCCACCGCCCGGCCGGGCGCCGACGCTGAATTGGGCGGGTTCGGCGGGTTCTTCGATTTGAAAGCGGCGGGCTATACCGATCCGCTGTTGGTGGCGGCGAACGACGGGGTCGGAACCAAGGTCAAACTGGCAATCGACCATGACCGTCACGATACCATCGGGATCGATCTGGTCGCGATGTGCGTCAACGATCTGATCGTCCAAGGCGCCGAACCCCTGCTATTTCTTGACTATTTCGCTAGCGCCAAGCTCGATAGTGCGGTCGCGCAACGGGTCGTGGCGGGAATTGCCGAGGGCTGCAAACAAGCCGGCTGCGCGTTGATCGGCGGCGAAACTGCCGAAATGCCCGGAATGTACGCGCCAGGCGACTACGATCTGGCCGGCTTTTGTGTCGGCGCAGTGGAACGCGGCGAACAGCTGACTGGCGACCGCGTGGCGGCCGGCGACGTGCTGCTCGGGCTCGGCAGTTCGGGCGTTCACTCGAACGGTTATTCGCTGGTCCGGCGATTGGCGGCCGACAAAGCCTGGAAGCTCGAACGGCCCGCGCTGTTTGATCCAGACCGTTTGCTGGTCGACTGGCTGATCGAACCGACCCGGATCTATGTCAAGAGCCTGCTCCCGGCGGTGCGCGGCGGACGGATCCACGCCTTGGCGCATATCACCGGCGGCGGGCTGCTTGAAAACGTACCCCGGGTGCTACCCGCAGGCCTCCACGCCCGGATCGATGCCGGGGCGTGGGAGCAATCACGACTGCTGGCGTTCCTGCAAGCACAAGGTAACATCGAGCCAGCCGAAATGGCGCGCACGTTCAATTGCGGGATTGGCATGGTGTTGGTCGTTGCACCCGAAGACGCTGACGGCGTGGCCGCAGAATTAACCGCAGCAGGCGAGCAAGTGCACGTCATCGGCGCAGTGGAGCCGGGGACACGCGGCTGCACAGTGACGGGCGCTGCCGATGTGTGGAGCGCGCGCGCCGCCTGGCAGGCCAGCCACCTTGGCTGAAAAAGCAAAGGTAGCCGTGCTGATTTCGGGCAGCGGCACCAATATGGCAGCGCTGCTTTACGCCAGTCGTGCCGCCGAGTGTCCATTCGAATTGGTACTAGTCGCCTCCAATAATCCGCAAGCCGGCGGTTTGACGCTGGCTGCCGCGGAGTGTGTGACGACTTTTGTTCTTGACCATAAAGGCATGGACCGTGCCGCGCATGATGCTGCGGTCGACGTAGCAATCCGGGCAAGTGGGGCAAACTATGTGGCGTTGGCTGGATACATGCGCATCCTGACTGCAGATTTCGTGGCCGCGTGGCACGGACGGATGATCAACATCCATCCCTCGCTATTGCCCAAATATCCTGGGCTACGCACGCATGAGCGCGCGCTGCTGGCCGGCGATAGCCACGGCGGCTGCTCGGTGCATCTGGTCACGCCTGAGCTCGATTCTGGCCCGCTGTTGGGGCAAACTGCAGTGGCGATCTTGCCGGACGACAGCGCCGAAACGCTGGCGGCGCGGGTGCTGATTGCCGAGCATCAGCTTTACCCGCGCTGTTTATCCGCGCTGGTCGATCAGGCGTCTTCGCCCGATCTGCTAATCGCCGAAGTGCGCCTCCGCGCGCTCGCACTGCCAGGAGCTGACGAGGTGACCTCCCACGGCATGCCCTGCTTTGGCATCATCAAAGGCAAGAAATTCGCTTACGTTTCAAACGATCACCACGGTGACGGCAAAGTCGCGTTGCTGGTCAAGATCAGCGGACTGGACGAGCAGGCCCAGCTGATCGATAACGACCCGGCGCGCTATTACCGCCCGGCCTATTTTGGTGACGGTTGGATCGGCATCCGCCTCGATCTGGGCGACACCGAATGGGACGCGGTCGGCGTCTGGCTGACACGCAGTTGGCGCAGCATCGCCCCGCGCAAATTGACCGAACTGATCGACGCCGCCGACGCATTCTAGAATTGGTTTGCCGTTAATCGCGTTTGGTTACGCGCGGTTAACCCTGCTCGGCTAGGTAATATTATTGATAACCTAGCCCGTGGAGGTCGAAATGGATTTTGCGCGCGCACTTGCCGCTGACACTGCGGGAACTTCAGCCGTCGAATACGGTCTGATTTGCTCTCTGATGGTGATTGGATTGGTCGTCGGGATTCAGAGCCTGGGTGCCTCGGTTGTCAACAGCTTCAGCACCACCGAAACCGCCATGCAAAACGCCAACGCCAGCTGATCAGATCTCGCTGCCGTCCACCTGTGGGCGGCTTTCACGGGTTCCCTTATAGCGCGCGTCGGGCTCGGCCGGGCCGGGCGAAATGATCACATGATCGGCGTGCACTTCTAACAAAATGCCGACAAACGGCCAGTCTTCCATCGAACTAACTTTGTAGCTGACCGTGTCACCCACTTTGAATGTGGCCGCATCGAAATTGAATTCGAACGGGCAGTCGTCGCCCTCTCCGCCACCCATACCTTTCATAGTTCGCTCCTTCGTAGCACTCGATAAACCCATCACGCCCAAACGCAAAGGGCCGCCAGATCGCTCTGACGGCCCTTTCAATTGCTGCGCGAGGCATTTAGCCGACGATCTCTTCGGGCTTGAAGAAATAAGCGATCTCGATTGCGGCGTTCTCATCCGAATCCGAACCGTGGACTGTATTGGCTTCGATCGATTCGGCCAGTTCCTTGCGGATCGTGCCCGGTTCGGCATTGGCCGGGTTGGTTGCGCCCATGATGTCGCGGTTGCGCTGCATTGCATTCTCGCCTTCCAGCACCTGCACCACGACGGGGCCGCTGGTCATGAAATCGCACAATTCGCCAAAGAACGGGCGCTCTTTATGGACCGCGTAAAACCCTTCGGCCTGGTCGCGGGTCATGTGAATGCGCTTTGACGCAACCACGCGCAGTCCAGCTTCTTCGAGCATTTTTGTGACCGCGCCGGTCAGGTTGCGGCGGGTGGCATCGGGCTTGATGATCGAAAAAGTGCGGGTACCCGCCATGTTGTATTCCTTGCGAACATTGTGTTGTGAAGAATTGGCGCGCCCCTAGCCGGGAATATGCTGCGCTGCAAGGTATGCCCACGACCCCAGCTTCAGCATCAGGCCGCCTGGACCCAGCCCGTATCTTCCTGCCGCCAGTAATTGCGCACGACATCCTCGCGCCCGTCAATCGAGCGCCAAGTGGCGCGGGCATCGTCGATAGTTGAATTGCCAAACAGCAGGAACACCCGCTCGAATTCCTCTGCTCCGTTCCGCCACTGTCCGTCAGCCAGCACCAGGAAGCGCGCATCATTGACTGCTTCCAGCGTATTCGACAGCAGAATTGGCTGGCGCGCGTCTTCCAGACCGCCGGCCAGGCCGTGCGCCAGGAACGTCCCTTTGGGCGCCCATAGCGCTTCGCTGATCTGGGCAAGCTGGGCTTCATCGGCCGAGACTACCAACACCTTTGCCCCGACCTCGCGCATTTTTGCCGTCAGCGCCGGTAAAACACCTCCGACAGGTACTTCGCCAAGTTGGTAAAAATCGACGCGCATGCAGCTCGCCCCTACCCCTCCAGATTATCGCGCACGAACCGGTCCAATACCCGCACGCCATAGCCGGTTGCGCCCTTGGCCCAGGTTGCCCCGGGCTTGCTTGACCAGGCCATGCCGGCGATATCAAGGTGTGCCCAAGGAACGCCCTTGTCGACAAAACGCTGGATGAATTGGGCGGCGGTGATTGAGCCGCCTTCGCGCGGGCCAACGTTTTTCATATCGGCGATCGGGCTGTCGATCAGCTTGTCGTAAGCCGCGCCCAGTGGCATCCGCCACAACTTGTCGCCCGAGACATCGCCCGCCGCGATCAGCTTGTCCGCCAAGGCTTCGTCATTTGAAAATATCCCGGCATGTTCGTGGCCGAGCGAAACAATAATCGCACCCGTTAGCGTAGCCAGATCGACAATCGCGGTTGGCTGGTATTCCTGTTGCACCCACGTGATGCAGTCGCACAGCACCAGTCGTCCTTCGGCATCGGTGTTAATCACTTCGATGGTTTGGCCCGACATCGAAGTCACTACATCGCCGGGGCGCTGGGCGTTACCATCGGGCATATTTTCCACCAGCCCGCACACCCCAACCACGTTCGCCTTGGCCTTGCGCCCGGCAAGCGCCAGCATCGCGCCGGTCACAGCTCCAGCGCCGCCCATGTCCCACTTCATGTCTTCCATGTTGGCAGCCGGCTTTATCGAAATTCCACCGGTGTCAAAGGTCACGCCCTTGCCGACAAAAGCAGTTGGCTTAGCCTCTGCCGCGCCGCCGTTCCATTCCATCACCAGCAGCCGCCCCGGCTTGCGCGAACCCTGCGCCACACCAAGCAGCGCGCCCATTCCCAACTTGGCCATCTCTTTATCGTCGAGCACGCGCACGGTGATGCCGCTGCCGGCGAGCCGTTTGGTCACGCGTTCGACAAAAGTTTCAGGATAAATGATGTTAGCTGGCTCGGTCACCAGCTCGCGGGTCAGTTCCACCCCGTCCGCCAAGGCCGCCTCGCTCGCCCATGCCGCTTCGGTTCCGGCGGGAGCCCCGGCCACGCGGATTGTCGTCAGCGAGGCTTGCTGCTCAGCCGCCAACTTGGTTCGATAGATGTCATAGCGCCAGCCGCGCAGCCGTGCGCCCAGCACCACCGCCGCGGCCTGGTCGGCCGATAAGCCTGCTTCGCTAAGGTCGATCGTCACCGTCTTCTCGCCCGATGCGATGTATTTGGCGGTGATCGCCGCCCCGGCGCGTTCGAGCGCGGGCAGCCGATCTTTTGCCCCGCTTTCCCCGGTACCGACCAACGCCATGCGCACCACCATACCGTCGCGGCTGGCAAAGCCTTCATGCAATTGCCCGGTCTTGCCGCTGAACCGGCTAGCCTTGGCACCTTCGGCTAATACCGGATCGAGACCTGCGGGCAGATTATCTTGGGGCACCAAATAGGCAATCGGGCCGGCTTCGCCGGACAATGCGGCGGCAATAAATTCAATTTTCATGGTCTCTCCCAAGAGAAATTCGTCGTGCTGCGACAAAGCGATGCGCCGCGATGATAGCGTGGATTGCAGTTAGTCGCGGGCAGTGCGATAGGCAAGTGATGCTCCTGTTCACGCGGCCCCGCGCGCCGAATGCTGTTTTGCCCGCTCTACGCCCGTCCGCGACCGGCGTCGCGCTCACGCTCGCTTTGCTTGGATACCCAGTCATGGCGCAAGCGCAACAGCGCGCTGATAACCCATTGGCAGCGAGACCGGCCGAGTTGGACCCGCAGCAAGCCGATCAAGCGAGTCAGGCCGACGCTCCTGCAACTTCGGACGCCCAAGTCAGCTTCGCGGCGGATGGCGCCAACTACAACGACGCTGATCAGACCGTCAGCGTGTTCGGCAATGTCGTGATGCGGCGCGGCAATCAGTCGATCCGCGCCGACCAGCTAGTTTGGAATCGGCGCACTGGCGAGATTGTCGCGCAAGGGAATATTCGCTTCGTCGATGCTGACGGCAACCAGCTGTTCACCGATCGGCTTGAACTGACCGACGAGTTCAAGGCCGGGGCGATGTCTAACATGTTGTATGTCCTGCGCGAAGGCGGGCGGCTGGCGGCGCAAAGCGGGACACGCGGCCAGGACGGCAAGGTCGTGCTGCACAACGCCGCATATTCGGCCTGCGCAGTTGAAGATGGCGATGGTTGCCCGCACCAGCCGAGCTGGCGGATCACTGCAAAGCGCGTAGTGTATGATCCAGACAAGAAGCAGGTCCGCTTCTTCGGGTCGCACATTGAGCTGTTCGGGGTGCGGTTGCTCCCGCTGCCGACGATTACCATCGCCACCGATGGCCGGCCGGTGTCGGGCTTGTTGATCCCCGACATCCAACTCTCGGCCTCGAATGGAGTGCAGTTTTCGGACACCTGGTACCAGCGTCTGGGCTCCGGCGCTGATCTGGCAGTAACTGGCTATATCTTCACCAAGGCGCTGCCGATGGTTTCGGCGCAATACCGGCAGCTGACCAGCACAGGTGCGTTCCAGGTCACCGGCTATGCGACGCGCAGCTCGCGCATTCCAATCGGCGGTGCCACCGCAGGAAGTCAGAAAGACTTTCGCGGCTATGTTTATGCCAATGGCAAATTCCAGTTTACCCCGAACTGGGGACTGACTTTTTCAGTTCGGGCGACGTCCGACCGCACGTTCCTGCGGCGGTATGACATAAGCCGCGATGACCGGTTGCGCTCGAACGCCACGTTGGAGCGGATCGATCCCAACTCTTACTTCTCTCTGGCTGGCTGGGCCACCCAGACCTTGCGGGTCGGCGATACGCAGGGGCAAGTGCCGTTCGCAATTCCCGAGATCGACTATCGCCGGCGGCTGACCGATCCGGTGTTTGGCGGACGGGTGCAGTTGCAAATCAACTCGCTGGCAATCACCCGCACCAACGGGCAAGATACGCAACGCGCTTTTGCCAGTGCCCAATGGGATATGCGCCGGATCACCTCGTTTGGGCAGGAAGTTACGCTGACCGCGCTGGCGCGGGGCGATGTCTATCATTCGGATGAAAACGCGCTCACGCCGACGGTGATCTATCGCGGAAATCCCGGCTGGCAAACCCGCGGTGTCACCATGCTGGCGCTCGATATCAAATGGCCCTTGGTCGGCAACTTCCTGGGGGGGACGCAGGTGCTTACCCCGCGCTTCCAGATTGTGGCCAGCCCGACCCTGCGCAATCTCGAAGTCCCCAACGAAGACGCCCGGGCGATCGACCTCGAAGATTCCAACCTGTTCGCGCTCAACCGCTTCCCTGGATACGACCGGATCGAAGACGGCACGCGGTTCACCTTTGGTCTCGACTGGCAGTTTGAACGACCCGGCTGGCGGATCAACTCCACCATCGGGCAATCCTATCGCTTGACCAATCGCCCGACGCTGCTGCCTGATGGCACCGGACTTAGTTCACGCACCTCAGACATTGTCGGGCGGACCGAAGTGAGGTTCCGCGATTTGGTCAAGTTCACGCACCGCTTCCGGCTCGATAAGGACAATTTCGCCATTCGCCGCAACGAATTTGACGCGGCGGTGGGCACGCAGCGAACCTATCTCGAGGTTGGCTATCTGCGGCTCAACCGCGATATCAGCGGCGGGATCGAGGACCTTAAGGACCGTGAGGAACTGCGCTTGGCAGGCCGGGTCGGCTTTGCCCGCTATTGGTCGGTGTTCGGCTCGGGCGTGTTCGACTTAACCGGCAAGAACGATGATCCAGCTTTGACCAATGTCGATGGGTTCCAACCGATCCGCACCCGATTAGGTGTAGCCTATCAGGATGACTGCCTCGAATTCGACCTGACTTGGCGGCGCGACTACGTCGCGACCGGCGACGCGCGGCGCGGCAACACCTTCCAAATCCACATTGCGGTGCGCAATCTGGGCTTCCGGTGATTGACGCACACAGATGATTGGCAGTTTGTCGCAAAAGCGCTATCCGCGCTTGCTCAGCCAAGGTTAAGCCGCAGCCCGGCATTTGCCCGGCAACTTCGGCGCGGTCTCCCCGCGCGGTATATGGGAATTATAGAACGGTGACTTCCAGCACTCGCCCTCGTGCATTCAGCACTCGCTTTCGTATCTCGCCGCGACTGGTCATGCTGCCATTGGCGCTTGGCGCGCTGTCGCTCGGCAGCGTCGCTCCGGCGCAAGACACTCCTCCTGGCAACCTTTCTCTGCCTGAAAATCCGCAGATCTTCGGCAAGCTCGATCAAAACCACCGCAGTGCGACCGTCATCATCAACGGCGAAGTGATCACCGGCACCGATGTCGATCAGCGGGTTGCGCTGGTGGTCGCGGCCAGCGGCGGCAAGATCGCCCCCGAAGAGCTCGAACGGCTGCGGCTACAAGTCCTGCGCAACCTGATGGACGAAACGCTGCAGATTCAGGAAGCCAAATCGCAGGACTTGGTGGTCAGCGACGACGAAGTTGATGCCAGCTATGTCCGTATCGCTAGGCAGAACTTCGGTCAGGATCCCAAGGCACTTGACACTTATCTGGCCAAGATCGGTTCCTCGGGAAATTCTTTAAAACGCCAAATCCGGGGCGAACTAGCGTGGCAACGACTGCTGCGCCGCAATGTCAATCCGTTCGTCAACGTATCGGATGACGAAGTGCGCGAAACGATCAAACGCCAAGAGCAAGCCAAAGGCACTGATGAGTACCGAGTTGGCGAAATCTTCCTCTACGCCAACAGCGAAAACCACGACGCAGTCGGCAAGAACGCGCTCAAGATCGTCGAACAGCTGAAGCAAGGCGGCAGTTTTGTGGCCTATGCGCGGCAATATTCCGAAGCCTCGACCGCGCCGGTCGGGGGGGATCTGGGCTGGGTCAAGTTGGGCATGTTGCCGACCGAATTACAGCCGTCTGTGGCCGCGCTCGAATCCGGCCAGCTGGTCGGACCGGTTGAAGTTCGCGGCGGTTACTCGATCGTACTGCTGATCGACAAGCGCAAGGTGCTGACTGCCGACC
>JAYTIS010000088.1:0-10258 GCA_043731725.1 Novosphingobium sp. | reverse complement strand
TGAGGCTCGACCTAAGCCCCATCCTCTTCAGAGGAGGGGGTTGGGGGTGGTGGATGCACCAAGCGACGGTGCTGAAACAGCACCACCCCCCGACCCCCTCCTCTAAAGAAGAGGGGGGAGCAGCCATCCCGCCCTTGCGCTCGTCTCCATTCCAGTTACGTTTCACACCGAAACCAAAAACCGGGGAGCTTCCATGTCGCAAATTACCGCCAACGGGATTCACATCGAATACGAAGCCTATGGCGATCGGGCCAAGCCGCCACTGCTGCTGGTGATGGGGCTGGGCGCGCAACTGACGCTGTGGCCGATGGAACTGGTCGAGGCGCTGGTTGCGCGCGGCTTTTACGTGATCCGCTATGACAACCGCGACATTGGCCTCAGCCAGAAGTTCGGCGAGCATGGTATTCCCAATTTTAAACGCGTGGCGCTGATGCGGATGCTGGGCCTGCGGGCGCGCATTCCTTACCGGTTGAGCGATATGGCAAATGATGCCGCCGGGCTGCTCGATGCCTTGGGGATTGCCAAGGCCCACGTGGTCGGCGCCTCGATGGGCGGGATGATCGCCCAGCTGCTGGCGATCAATCACCCAGACAAAGTGCTGACGATGACTTCGATCATGTCGACCACCGGCAACCGCAAAGTGCCGCCGGCCAAGCCCGAGGCGATGGCCGCACTGCTCAACCGCGCCCCCGATGGAGCTAGCCTCGAGGAAGTCATTCCCTACGGCATTAACATAAATCGCGCGATCGGCTCGCCTGGATACCCAGCTGCGGAGGAGCGGCTGCGCGCGAACATCGCCCGCGATTATAACCGCAGTTTCTATCCCGAAGGCGCTGCGCGGCAGATTTCGGCGATCATGGAAGACGGCGACCGGCGCAAGCGGCTCGCCAAAGTTACCGCGCCGACTCTGGTGATCCACGGGGTCCACGATCCGCTGGTCCCGGTCGAAGGCGGACGCGATACCGCGAAGTCGATCCCAGGCGCGAGGCTGCTTGAGATCGAGGGAATGGGCCACGACCTGCCGCTCGAACTGGTCGAGCAGATTGCCGATGCGGTGGCTGCACACGCGAAGTAGGTAGCGATGATCAGGCTCGCGAGGCCTGCTCCCGCCCTGGCACCAGCCGTTTGAATTTCGGCAGATTTTGGGAAGTCTGCAAGCCAGAACGAATGGCTATTTTGGGGGTGGAAAGCCGCCATTCGGTCGAACGTCCCCATCCCAACCTTTGAAGCATTGAAAGGTTGCGCGGCACGGGGTATTCCTCCGCTATCAAGAGGAGGCGAACTGATGGCCGCAACTATCGTCAAAGCCGGCGAACGAAAGCCGCTAAACGTTTTGGGTATGCCGCTTACCATGCTTTGCGAAGCGGGGGAGACTGGCGGCAATTGGTCGCTGTTTGAAGAGGAAGTTCCGCTTGGCATGGGCCCGCCGGCTCACCGGCATGACTGGGACGAAGCTTATTATATACTCGACGGCCAAGTCGAATTTATGATTGATGGAGAGCCTGTTACATCGGATCGAGGCGATTTTAATTATCTGCCGCGAGGAACCGTGCATGGGTTTAAGGGCTCGTCAGCATCTCCGGCACGCGTGCTCATTTTTGCTGCGCCTGCGCACGGTTCGGAATTCTTTCGTGAGGTGAACGATGAGGTCCGTCGCGTACCGGAGGACCTATCGAAGATCCCGCAAATCGGTCAACGGCACGGCATAGAATTCATGCCGCCACCACGCATGTGAAGTAACTCAAAAGTGCGGTCCTGCCAATTTCCGTTCTTGGGTCGGAGCTGACAGTCCGCTTTTGGCCTTACCCGTTTGATCCAACCGAATGACCGCACGGCAAGTACGGGGTTGATTCCGGTCTAGCTACTTTGGGCGCCCCAAACGATAAAGCTGCTGATCGCGTTTCGGCGCAAACCGTCTGTTCCTAATCGATGTTAGTTATACCCGCAGTGCCTCAATAACACTGAACGGCGAGTGGGTAGCGATGACGCGCTCAAGTCGGAACCCCGACCTCTCCAAAAGCGTGCGATACTCTTCTTCGGTTCGTTCGCGTCCGCCTAGAATGGCCAGCATGTTGAGGTCCATGGCCTGAGCCATGTTCGGTTGATTGTCGCTCGGCACCACCATCTCAACCAACAGGAGCTTGCCTGCTGGAGCCAGCGCTGCGTGACAGTTCGTAAGGATACACGCAGCTCGCTCGTCATCCCAATCGTGGATGATCTGTTTTAGAAGGTGCACATCGCCCCCTTCAGGAATGGACTTGAAAAAATCACCGCTGACCAGATCGCAACGCCCTTTCACCGTGGCTTCGATATTCTGATCCGCAGTTTCGATCACGTGCGGCAAATCATAGAGGATGCCCTGCGCGGCGGTATTGGCGGTGAGCACTGCTTGGAGCAAAATGCCGTGAGAGCCGCCAACATCGATGACTTTCTGGCTAGCCGAAAAATCGTACACCCGCACCAATTCAGCGGCAGCGAGCGCGGACAGGTTCCCCATTGCAGCGTTGAAGAAACCCGCTTCTTCCGGGTTTTGCGCATACCAATCAAACAGCTCCATCCCCAGTGTCTCGTGGGTCATCGGCTTGCCGGACTTCACGCTATCGAACAAACGCCCCCAAGGCAGCCAGTGGCCCGGCGCGGTTTCAGTGATGGCAAAGTTGCGGACAGAGCCCGGTCCTTCAGACAGGAGGGTTTCACCCAGCGAGTTAAGTGTGAAGCGGTCCTGGCTGTTTTGGCTGAACACGCCAATGCTGGTTAGTAGTCGCATCAAACGGTAGACCGACTTTGGATCAGCGCCGACCGCTTTGCCAAGATCATCACTGCTGTGCGAACCCGCCGCCAGTGCGTCGGCGATGCCAAGATGCGCCGCGACTCCCACAGCTTGGCTCACCCAGTATCCAGTGATTAATTGCATCATTGTCTCAGTCGGATGCGCGTCTGACGGTCCCTGCATCGCTGAACCTGCGTCATGGTCTGTCCCGTTGGTCTCCGATGCCGACATAATCATTCCCTTCCACAATCGAGCGAGTCTGAGTTTCAGTAATTATTCTTCGCCGAACAATTTGGCGCATTGTTCACCGCAGAGCAAATGACTTCAAATCGCGCGATTGCATGGCAGATTTCGGGACGAGTTGCGGGCTGTCTTAAACGGCTGGAAGTAGGTCGGGAGATGACAGTCCGGTTTAGTTTGAAAAGGGCGGATTGCGGACTCCTGCCATCCCGCAGCCTTAAAAATGCCAGCCGAGCATCCGCCCCACGAAGATCAGCACGATCGCGCCGATGATCGAGGCGAAGCAGCCGGCGCGCTGGAAACCTTCGCCGAAGCGGCCGCGCCCGGCAACCAGCCCGGCCAGCAGCGAGCCGGCCACACCCAGCCCGATCGTCATCAACCAGCCCATTTCGACCGCGCCGGGATAGAAAAACCGCGCGAGCGCGCCCACGAACAAGCCTGAGATAATTGCGCCGATTAGATTGAACATGGAACGGTCTCCCTCGTTGGTTTAGTTAAAGTAGGCGGCTTGTGGCCGCGATCAAGTGAACCGCGCAAACGTCACTGCACGGCATGATTTGCGCAACAAGATTGCTCGACCCGATTCTTTCCATGTCAACGCGCGGAAAGGGCTTTTGCCGGACATATTTTTTTTCAAAATCCATTTTGACTCTTGCGCTGTCAAGCAGTGGCGCATTTCCCGCGCGTCGCTGCAGCGCGGCATGACCCATCGCGGCCTCAAAGGCCGCTGGCGATGGTAAACCACAAATTTATCCTCTTGCGCCTGAATCAGGATGGGCCACTATGGGTTGTGGTCCAACTTTGGGGGGGACCTACTAGACCTAGTTTCATTCGCTAAGCGTGGGACGCGCTTGAGTGAGCGATTCGGGCCTGGTCAGGGGTGCTTGGCGGACCAGTCTGGGGATCGAACGGGGATAAGTATTTCTCGTTTCGTTCTCGTAATTTGCTAGGGTGGGCGCTTGCCCGCTGATTCGAACGAAATAAGAACATGCGCAATGGCGTAAACGATTCGAAAGATGGGGGCGAAAGTGGAATTCAGGAACGGGGACGAGCCAGGCATGGCCGATAGTGAAGCAGCGCTGGCGGGAAATGACGTCGCTATGGCGCCCAAGCCGCGCGTGAACAAGCCGGCCGAAAGCGTCCCCACAGAGAGAATGGCATTGCCGATGCAGGACAAGAGTGACGCAGGCTCGCAAGACCTGGTGCAGCAATTGGGCGAGGCCGCGCTGGCCGGAGCGATGTCGGCTGCAGCCGTCCCTTCGGACGATTCCAAATCGATCCACGATCGCCGCTTTGCGATCGAGGTCGATCACGCCCGCGATGGGCTGTTGACCGATTTTGGCAAGGAAACGCTCGACGATCGCTACCTGCTCCCCGGTGAGCGCTATCAGGACCTGTTCGCCCGGGTCGCCGATGCCTATGCCGACGATGAAGCCCACGCCCAGCGGCTTTATGACTATATCAGCCGCCTGTGGTTCATGCCCGCCACCCCGATCCTGTCAAACGGCGGGACCAATCGCGGGCTGCCGATCAGTTGCTATCTCAACTCGGTCTCTGACAGCCTTGAGGGTATCGTCGGGACTTGGAACGAGAACGTCTGGCTGGCCAGCCGCGGCGGCGGGATCGGAACCTATTGGGGCAATGTCCGCGGGATCGGTGAACCGGTCGGGCTTAACGGCAAGACCAGCGGGATTATCCCGTTCGTGCGGGTGATGGACAGCCTCACGCTGGCGATCAGCCAAGGCTCGCTGCGGCGCGGTTCGGCGGCCTGCTACCTCGACGTTTCGCATCCCGAGATCGAGGAATTCCTCGAGATCCGCAAGCCGTCGGGCGATTTCAACCGCAAGGCGCTTAACCTGCATCACGGCGTGCTGCTGACCGACGATTTTATGGAAGCGGTGCGCGACGGCGCGGAATTCCATTTGCGCAGCCCCAAGGATGGTTCGGTCCGCGCCACGGTCGATGCCCGGGCGCTGTTCCAGAAACTGGTCGAAACCCGGCTGGCCACGGGTGAGCCGTACATTGTCTTTGCCGATACCGTGAACCGGATGATGCCCAAGCATCACCGCGATCTTGGGCTCAAGGTCTCGACCTCGAACCTGTGTTCGGAAATCACTCTGCCGACCGGCACGGACCACTTGGGCAACGAGCGCACTGCGGTGTGCTGCCTGTCCTCGCTCAACCTTGAAACTTGGGACGAGTGGAACAAGGACGAGCGCTTCATTGAAGACGTGCTGCGCTGTCTCGACAATGTGCTGCAGGACTATATCGACCGCGCGCCGCCCGAAATGGCCCGCGCCAAGTATTCGGCAATGCGCGAGCGTTCGGTCGGCATGGGGGTGATGGGCTTCCATTCGTTCCTGCAGATGAAGGGCATCGGCTTTGAAAGCGCGATGGCCAAGGCGTTCAACCTCAAGATGTTCAAGCACATCTCGGCCAAGGCCGACGAGGCCAGCCTGATGCTTGCGCAGGAACGCGGCGCGTGTCCGGACGCGGCCGACATGGGGGTGATGCAGCGTTTCTCGTGCAAGATGGCGATCGCGCCAACCGCCTCGATCAGCATCATCTGCGGCGGCACCAGCGCCTGCATTGAGCCGATCCCAGCCAATATCTATACCCACAAGACGCTGTCTGGCAGCTTCGTGGTCAAGAACCCTTACCTGGAACGGCTACTGCAATCGAAGAGCAAGGATTCGACCGCGGTGTGGAACACTATCCTGGAGCATGGCGGTTCGGTCCAGCACCTCGATTTCCTCAGCCAGCAAGAGAAGGACGTGTACAAGACCAGCTTCGAGATCGACCAGCGCTGGCTGCTCGAATTCGCCGCCGACCGCACGCCTTACATCGATCAAGCGCAGAGCCTGAACCTCTACATCGCCGCCGATGTCGAGAAGTGGGACCTGATGCACCTGCACTTGCAGGCGTGGGAAAAGGGCATCAAGAGCCTGTATTATCTGCGATCAAAGTCGGTGCAGCGGGCCGGGTTTGCCGGCGGGGTTGAGGCCGACAACACCTCCGATGCGCCCAAGATCGAACTGGCCGCGCAGACCGATTACGAGGAATGCCTGAGCTGCCAGTAGGCAGCCGGGCGACTTTGAACCGGCGATGACAAGCCAATGACTTTGGGCACCTTTGCTCCGGCCATGGCCGCGCTGGCCAGCGTGCTGGTGGCGGTGCGCGCGCTGGCGGCGCTGCAATCGCTGCCGACTGCGGCGAACACCAGCTTTGATCCGGCGCGCCGCTTGCGAGTGCGCCGCGCGATCGTGGCCTCGTTGCTGGCCGCGCTTGCCATGCCCGGCGTGCTGTGGCTGGCGCTTAACCGGCTGAGCGACGCCGGCCTGATCGAGCTGTTCTGATGCGCCGCTATCACCGCTGGCTGTCGGTCACTGTCGAGCCTGTCCGAACTGGCGCTGGCCTTCTTCGCCGTATCGGGGCGGCGGATGTCCATCCAAATGGTCCGCCACCGCACCACGCGCAATGTCAAACCTGGGTGGTTCTGGAAGTGACCCAGGTACTGAAGAAATGTTCGCGCAAAGGCGCAAAGGCGCAAAGAGGTAGCGCCAGCGGCGCAGCCAGGACTTTATCTGGGCAAGTCGGCACAAGGCGGCGGTCAGGAAATAAAGCCTGCGACGCCGAGCGGCCCCTTTGCGCCTTTGCGCCTTTGCGCGAACCAGTTTTTTCGCGCCATTCCCGCGCGCCAAATTCGCCCGCGCCCCGCAAATTTGCTATCTTACCTGACCGCCTGACCCCGGAGTCGATCCAATGCCCCTGCTAGAAGCCCGCAAGACCTACAAGCCGTTCGAATATCCGTGGGCCTACGATATGTGGAAACGCCAGCAGCAGATCCACTGGATGCCCGAGGAAGTGCCCTTGGGTGAGGATTGCCGCGATTGGGCGCAGAAGATCAGCGAGCACGAGCGCAACCTGCTGACGCAAATCTTCCGGTTCTTCACCCAGGCCGATATCGACGTCCAGAACTGCTATCACGAGCAGTACGGCCGGGTGTTCAAGCCGACCGAGATCAAGATGATGCTGGCCGCCTTCTCCAACATGGAGACGGTCCACATCGCCGCCTATTCGCATCTGCTCGACACGATCGGCATGCCCGAAAGCGAATACGGGATGTTCCTCGAATACGAGGAAATGCGCAACAAGCACGATTACCTGCAGCAGTTCGGGGTCGATAACGATGAGGATATCGCCCGCACGTTGGCCATGTTCGGCGGCTTCACCGAAGGGCTGCAGCTGTTCGCCAGCTTTGCCATGCTGATGAACTTCCCGCGGTTCAACAAGATGAAGGGCATGGGCCAGATCGTCACCTGGTCGGTCCGCGATGAGAGCCTGCACTGTGAGGGGATCACCAAGCTGTTCCACGCCTTCGTGCAGGAACGCGGCTGCCTGACCAAGGCGGTCAAGGAAGACATCATCGATTGCTGCCAGAAGACCGTGCGGCTGGAAGATGCCTTTATCGATCTGGCGTTCGAGCAAGGCCCGGTCCCGGGGATGAGCCCCAAGGAAATCAAGCGCTACATCCGCTACATCGCCGATTGGCGGCTGAGCCAGCTGGGCTTCCAGCCGATCTACATGGTCGAAGATCACCCGCTCCCGTGGCTCGCGCCTTTGTTGAATGGCGTAGAACACGCCAACTTCTTCGAAACCCGCGCCACCGAATATTCCAAGGGCGCCACCAAGGGATCGTGGCAAGACGTCTGGTCCAGCTTCGACTCGCGCCGCAACGCAAAAGCCAGCGAAGGCGCGAACGACGTGGCCGATGCGATTGAGGCCGCGGCGAATGAGCCGGATATGTTTGGTGGGACCGGGGTGGCGGCGGAGTGAATGGTAACGGAATCTACTCCTGAACCAATGTACATCGCGGATTGTCCCCGCTGCAGGCATGCGCAAGTTACATTCGACATCCTCGCGTCTGCATACGCTGGGAAGATCGACTACGATCAACACTTTGAGTGCTTTTTACGCTGCAGGTCATGCTTCCGCACGTCGATCGGACTGTTGCGCCAAATACACAGTGACGATTCGAACCCAATGACCCATTCCAATCAGTACGTTGGTATTTTTTACGAACTGAAAAAATGGGTGTCTATTATACCTAGCAAGAGGGAAGTTCCGGCGTTTGTACCGGACGAAATTGCTAGGATATTTGATGAAGCCGCCTCTTGCGCTGGGATAGGTGCTTGGGATGCGGCCGGGACTATGTTTCGTAAAGTTCTTGATGTGGCGACGAGAGAGCGAACACCGAGTCCTGAGTCCGACGATGCTGTTAAGCCTTCAAGCTGGAAGATTTTTAAGGATCTCCGTCTGCGTTTAAATTGGCTCTTTGAAAATGGGTTGCTTGATCGATCATTGGAAGATCTATCGAGCTGCATCCACGCAGACGGGAACGATGCTGCACACGATGTCTACGGAATCGGTAAGGAAGAGGCCGAAGACCTAGCAGATTTTACTGAGCAAATTTTAGAAGTCATCTATACCTTGCCGGGGCAGATTGACGAAAATAGGCGTCGCAGAGATCAGCGTCGGGGCGGCAGCGGCGAATGAGCCGGAGCTGTTTGGCAGAGTGACGGCCATGTACTGGTGACATATAGGTTACGGTGACACTGGGTTACGGTGACACTTTACTTAACTCCCGACCCAACGCCAAGCCTTGACCCACCCACTTCCCGCGCGCGCAGCGCTGAACATCTAGGGGACACAGTATACCGTGTCCCCTGCTGCACCTCCGAGATGACGCCACACAAGTCACCCAACCATGCTCCGCTCAGGCTTGGCGACGACTTGCCAGAGGTCGCGGTAGAGGATTTGGCCCGGGTCGCGGGTGCAGATTGGTTCGATCGGGATGCCGCAATCCTCGATCTCCGCAGCCAAGGCATAAGCGTGCCGGAACATCTCGTACTCCTGATCGCTGGTAATCGACCAAGGGACCGCCTGCCCCTTTTCACCGCACCACTTCGTCGCTATACTTAAACCAGCGAACCCCGCGCCACTGTGCGGCCTCGCTTCCCAACCCAGCATCCTTGCCCAACCCCTCGCCGACCTTCCGCACGGGGTCGCGAGCGCGCGGGGTGCATTGCAGGAGAATGCCCGATGCCTGAACATGCCACCGACCTTAGTCTGATCATTGCCGCTGCGGTCTTTGCCGCCGAGCGGCACCGCGACCAGCGCCGCAAGGATGCCGGGGCCTCGCCCTATATCAACCACCCGCTGGCCTTGGCCGATATCCTGATCAATGAGGGCGGCGTGCACGATGCGGCGGTGATCGCCGCCGCGCTGCTCCACGATACGGTTGAGGACACCCAAACCACCCTGGCCGAACTGACCGAGCGCTTCGGGCCCGCAATCGCCGCGATCGTCGCCGAAGTCAGCGACGACAAGACCTTGCCCAAGGCGGCGCGTAAGCGGCTGCAGGTGGAACACACCGCGCACGCCTCACCCGCTGCCAAGCTGGTCAAACTGGCCGACAAGATTGCCAACCTGCGCGATCTCGCCGCCAGCCCGCCCGCCGACTGGTCGGCGCAGCGCAAGGCGGACTATGCCGCCTGGGCGGGCGAAGTGGTGGCGGCTCTGCGCGGGATCAACCCGGCGCTGGAAGCCGCGTTCGATGCGGCAGCTGCGCGCTTGGCCTGATCGGCGGGCCTTTACGCTGTGCGTTTTCCTACAGCCGCGCGAAGTGCTATCGACCAGATGTCAGCGCAGACCAGCATTCCGGTGCTTCGGACAAACTGTCAGTTTCATCTAACATACTGTTTTAGCTGATTAATATTCGCTCCTTGCGTCGATTTAAGCTCCACGTTTGCTCCGGTTAGCCCGGCGTTCGAGCCCGCTATGCCGTCGCTAGCCCGGTTTGTGCCGCACTTGTGCAGAATCTTACCCAGCGATCATCGCTCCGTCCCGTCTGACGCACGGCTGACGCACTTGTTCAGGAACCTTCCAGCCTGCGCCGCGTAAGTTGCGGCATAGTTTGAAGGAGCTAAACCCATGCGTACATTTACTATTCTGGCCGGCACTTGCGCCGCGCTGATCGCCCTTCCTGCTTCGGCGCAATTGGCCGGAACCTTAGGCGGCACTGTCAACACCGGGGTTAACGCGGCGACCAGCCCGGTCAGCACCGGGGTGACATCGACTGTCAACACCGGGGTCAATGCCACGGTCAACACCGCGCATACGACCGACGCCGTGCTCAATACCGCCGGTTCGGTAACTCACCGCGTCGATGCCGCCGCCTCGAGCGCG
>JAYTIS010000087.1:0-4160 GCA_043731725.1 Novosphingobium sp. | reverse complement strand
GCGAGCACCCTATTCTGGGTTTCGACCGCTCCGATTTGCGCTTTAGCCCCCCAATCCTGGTCGCTGGTGAACAGTGCCAGCAATCCAGTCAAACCCACGGTCGCCATGGCGAAGTGTTTGAGCAGCTTTGGTGAAAGCGGTCCGGTGGCAATAACGCGTCGCATGGCGGTTGGTGTAACGTACGAAGGTTAACCGCCGGGTTTGGGCATATGGTTACGAACGAATTGACGGCCGCCAGAGCGAAAGGGGCGCTCTGACGGCCGTCGTTTCTCCTCCCCAGGAGATCTGGCGCGGAGTGTCAGGCCGCGAACTGATTCATCGTATTGTCTTTGCCGCCCGCTTTAAGCGCAGCTTCGCCGGCAAAATATTCCTTATGGTCATCACCAATGTCCGAACCCGACATGTTCTGGTGCTTCACGCAGGCGATACCCTGACGGATTTCTTCGCGTTGGACGTTCTTGACGTAGCCGAGCATGCCTTGGTCGCCGAAGTATTCGCGGGCCAGGTTATCGGTGCTGAGCGCCGCCGTGTGATAGGTCGGCAGTGTGATCAGGTGATGGAAAATCCCGGCCCGCGCAGCAGCATCGCGCTGGAACGTGCGGATTCGCTCATCGGCTTCTGCGGCCAGATCGGTGGTGTCATAATCGACGCTCATCAGCTTGGCGCGATCATAAGCTGACACATCTTTGCCAGCGGCCGTCCAAGCGTCGAACACTTGCTGGCGGAAGTTCAGGGTCCAGTTGAAGCTAGGTGAATTGTTGTACACCAGCTTGGCATTGGGAATAACTTCACGGATCCGGTCAACCATGGCCGCGATCTGCGAGATATGAGGCTTTTCGGTTTCGATCCACAGCAAGTCAGCGCCGTTCTGCAGCGATGTGATGCAATCGAGCACGCAGCGATCTTCCCCGCTACCCGGACGGAACTGATACAGGTTAGACGGGAGCCGCTTGGGCCGCAGCAGTTTGCCGTCGCGGCTGATCAGGACTTCGCCATGGCCGATCTGCCCGGCCGCAACTTCATCGCAATCTAGGAAGCTGTTGTACTGATCGCCGATATCACCGGCTTGGCGGGTGAAAGCGATCTGCTTGGTCAACCCGGCACCAAGCGAATCGGTGCGCGCGACGATGATCCCGTCCTCGACGCCAAGTTCCATAAAGGCATAGCGAATTGCCCGGATCTTCGCGATGAAGTCTTCGTGTGGAACGGTAACCTTGCCGTCCTGATGGCCGCACTGCTTTTCGTCAGATACTTGGTTTTCGATTTGTAGCGCGCAGGCACCGGCTTCGATCATCTTCTTGGCCAGCAGATAGGTCGCTTCGGCATTGCCAAACCCGGCATCGATATCCGCGATAATCGGCACCACATGCGTTTCATGGTTGTCGATTGCATGCTGAATAGCCTTTGCCTTGACCGCATCGCCTGCCTCGCGCGCTGCATCAAGATCGCGAAACAGGCCGCCGAGCTCGCGTGCGTCGGCTTGGCGCAGAAACGTATAGAGTTCCTCGATCAATGCTGAAACGCTGGTCTTTTCGTGCATCGACTGGTCGGGCAACGGCCCAAAGTCACTGCGCAGTGCGGCGATCATCCAGCCCGACAGGTAAAGGTAACGGCCCTTAGTGGTGCCGAAATGCTTTTTGATCGAGATCAGTTTCTGCTGCCCGATGAACCCGTGCCAGCAGCCTAGCGACTGGGTGTAGTCAGCCGTGTCTGCATCATAAGCGGCCATATCGCGGCGCATGATCCCAGCGGTATATTTGGCGATGTCGAGCCCGGTCCGGAACCGGTTCTGCGCGCGCATCCGAGCGACCGATTCGGCGCTGATCCCGTCCCAGTTGGGTTGATCGGCGATAATCTGCTGCGTCTGGGCGATGGAATCGGTATAAGTCATGGTGGTCTCCTGGGGAGCAGTTCTCATCGCGGTAGTGCACAACCGCCCGATTCGGTAAGGTAAATTACAAAAATTCTTGTGTAGTTGCCCTAAACTGTGATACGTACTTGCAATGTTGTAAAGATTATGACAAACGCTGGTATGGCTGAAAACGCAATTCTTGCTGGACCAACGATCCGTCGCTTGCGTCGCCGCGAAGGATTGACGCAGGCCGCAATGGCAGCGCGGCTGGCGATTTCACCCAGTTACCTCAACCTGATCGAACGCAACCAGCGCCCGCTTTCGGCCCGGCTGCTCGTGCAGCTGGCCGAGAGTTTTGATTTTGACCCGCGTAGTCTGCGCCAAGATGAAGCCGTGGGCGGCATCGATGGGCTGCGGCGGCGGCTGGCCGATGAGCGCTTTGCCGACCTGGCGATTGATCGCGACGAGATTGCCGAATGGCTATCGGCCGCGCCGCAAGCTGCTTTGGCGTTTGCCCGTCTGTACGATGCCAACGGCAGCGGGAGTGTTACGGGCGGGACTCGTGATAGTGATCCGATGGTTCTGGTTCGCCGTGAGATTGAACGTTGGCGCAACCACTTCGCCGACTTCGACCTCGCGGCCGAGAGCTTGTCTGACGAACTGCGGCTGTCGAGCGCGGAAATAGGCGCTGCGCTGGCCGAGCGGCTGCGTCAACGCCATCAACTGACGGTCAGGGTTTTGCCCGCCGATGTGATGCCTGATGCACTGCGGCGGCTTGATTTGCATGCGCGCCAATTGCAGCTTTCAGAACTGCTTGACCAATCATCGCGCAATTTCCAGATCGCGGTGCAACTGGCATTGCTTGAGCAGCGTGACGAAATAGCGGCGCTAGCGGACAGTGCCGGGTTTGCCGATCGCGCCGCTTGGCGAATGTTCCGTCGTCACCTCGCAGGCTATTTCGCGGCCGCGTTGTTAATGCCTTATGGCCGGTTCATGCGCGCCTGCGAAGACACCGGCTACGACCTGACAATCCTGCAACGCCGCTTCAATGTGGGCTTTGAGCAGCTGGCGCACCGGCTGACGACATTACAGCGAATCGGCCAGCGCGGATTGCCGTTTTTCATGGCCCGAATTGATCGCGCCGGCCAGTTTTCCAAACGTTATGCCGGTGCCAGCGGGACTGTCCTGTTGGAAACCGAGCAGAGCTGCCCGCTGTGGAACGCTCACCAAGCGTTTGAACGCGCCGGACGGATCTGTGTGCAGAACATCGAGTTTACAGACGGCGCGGGGCAGGCCTCGCATTGGTTCACGCTGGCGCGCACGGTTCAAGGGAGCGGCGCGTTGGGCGGCGAAGGCGCGCAATTTGTCGTCGTGCTGGGTCTTGATGCCGCCCTGGCCGCGCAACTGACGCAGGCGCGTGGGGCAGTGCTGGACCGGGCTCAAGCGGTCCGCACCGGTCCCGGCTGCGAACGCTGCCACCGCCCCGATTGCCAGCAGCGCTCGCTCCCTCCGCGCGGCGCAGCCCTGCAATTCGATGAACGCAGCCGGGGACTGACCCCGTTTAGTTTTGGGCGCTGAACGGCGTTTTTACGTTAACCAGATGCTGTAAAATTTACCGACATTTCACCTCTGACCCTTAGGCAGTCTTTTCAGACACTGTTCGAAGGGCCGCTGCCGGATCATGATCCGCCTGTTCAAACACTATATACCCCATGCCGTAATCCTGCTGGGATTGATCGACATCGCGTTGTTGATCGCGGTTGGCGAGGCAGCATGGCGGCTGCGCGCCGGGCAGATCGGCATGGACCTTGGGCCGCCGAGCGACCGTGCTGGGCAGCTGATTGGCTACACTGCGGTGGTCCTGACTGCCATGATCGCAGTCGGGGTCTACGGCGCTGACGCTCTGCGCTCGATGCGCTTTGCGACCGCGCGGCTGCTGGTCGCGGTTTCTCTGGGGATCATCGCCATAACGTTCCTCGATTTCCTGCTCGGCGGGCACAATTTCTGGCGCTCGACGCTGGCCTACGCGATGGCGGGCTCGGTGTGTGCGCTGGTGCTCAACCGGTTCGTGGTCGGCGGCATTCTTGGTGCATCGGCCTTTCGCCGCCGGGTGCTGGTGCTGGGCGCGGGGTTGCGCGCCGACCGATTGCGCAAACTGTCTGAGAAAACCGAGAGTGGGTTCGTGATCGTCGGTTACGTGATGATGACCGAAAGCAAACCGGTGATTGCCGAGGCAATCCCGCGCGGAGCGATCAACAACCTGACCCGGCATGTCGAAAATCTAGGCGTGAGCGAAGTAGTCCTGGCG
>JAYTIS010000086.1:0-4505 GCA_043731725.1 Novosphingobium sp. | reverse complement strand
CTGAGCGATCCGCGTGACCTTGCGACATTGCGCGCCGGGGTGCGGTTATCGCACCGGATCGCCCAAGCCCCCCCGCTCAGCGGCTATGACCCGCAGGATCGCTTTCCGATCGATCTGGCCGACGACGCGCAGCTCGACGCGCTGATTCGCGCGCGCGCTGACACGGTCTATCACCCGGTTGGCACCTGCCGGATGGGCAATGACGATATGGCGGTGGTCAATCCTACGCTCAAGGCGCGCGGGCTCGACGGGCTGTGGGTGGCCGACGCTAGCATCATGCCGCGACTGGTGTCGGGCAACACCAATGCCCCGTCGATCATGATCGGCGAACGCGCGGCGGATTTCGTTAAAGCCGCGCTGGCTCAATGATTACAGGCGAGCGCCTCGATTACGTCTTCCACCCGCGCCGGGTCGCCTAGCGCCAACACGTGCCCGTCGCTACCAACGTGCAACGGATCACCGCGCCAATCGCACATTACCCCACCGGCACCTTCGACAACTGGCACCAGCGCGGCAAAATCGTGCAGCTTGAGATTGGCTTCGCACACCACATCAAGGTGGCCAGATGCGAGCATGGCGTAGTTGTAACAATCCCCGCCCATCACCATCCGGCGGTGATCGGTTTTGGCGGCGAGCGCCATGAAGTGCTCGCCGTCGTGCGCATCAAAATAATGCGGGCCAGTGGTGGCGAGCGCGGCTTCGCTGAGCGCGGAGCAGGGCCGGGTACGGACCGGCTGGCCGTTGAACAAGGTTGGCTGCCCGGTCACGCCGAGCCAACGTTCCCCCAGGACTGCTTGATCGATCACCCCGAGCACGGGCCAGCCATCGATCACCAGCGCAATCAGGGTGCCAAAGATCGGTCGGCCAGCGAGGAACCCCGTAGTGCCGTCGATCGGGTCGAGCACCCAGGTCCGACCCGAACTCCCGGTGCTGTTCCCAAACTCCTCGCCGTGAATACCGTCACCCGGCATTTCGGCCTCGAGCAGCGCCCGCATGACTTCCTCGGCGGCGCGGTCAGCCGGCGTCACCGGCGAGGCGTCTGCCTTGCGTTCGCTGGCAAGGCCCGAACGGAAGTGCGGCACAATCGCCGCTCGCGCGGCATCGGCCAAGCGGTGCGCCAAAGCGATTTCCGCGTCGAGCTTCATCAATCGAACAGGCTGGAGACCGAGCTTTCATCGGCGATGCGGCGGATCGCTTCCCCGATCAGCGGGGCGATCGAAAGGATCCGGATTTTGCTCGACACCTGCGCCGCCTCGGTCGGTAGAATGGTGTCGGTGATTACCAGTTCCTTCAGCGCCGAGCCATTGACCCGCTCGACCGCAGTGCCCGACAGCACCCCGTGCGTGAGGTAAGCGGTCACACTGGCCGCACCGGCCTCCATCAATGCTGCGGCAGCATTGCATAGCGTGCCGCCCGAATCGATGATGTCATCGATCAGGATACAGTCGCGATCTTTCACGTCGCCAATGATGTTCTGCACTTCAGATTGGCCGGGCTTGTCACGGCGCTTGTCGACGATCGCCAAAGGCGCATTATCGAGCCGCCGCGCCAGCGCGCGCGCGCGCACCACGCCGCCTACATCGGGTGAGACCACGATCAAGTTGTCGCTGTTGCTATGCCTCAGGATGTCCGCTGCCATAACTGGGGCAGCGTAGAGATTGTCGGTCGGGATATCGAAGAAACCCTGAATTTGCCCGGCGTGGAGATCGACCGCGAGTACCCGGTCCGCCCCGGCAGTGGTAATCAGGTTTGCGACCAACTTGGCCGAAATTGGCGTACGTGGCCCGGGTTTTCGGTCCTGCCGGGCATAGCCGAAGTAGGGCAGCACCGCCGTTATTCGCGTGGCCGAAGCGCGGCGCAGCGCATCGATGCAGATCAACAGTTCCATCAGGTTGTCGTTGGCCGGAAAGCTGGTCGACTGGATCACGAACATGTCCTCGCCACGGACGTTCTCATGAATCTCGACAAACACCTCTTCGTCTGCAAACCGCCGGACCGAGGCTTCGGTCAAGGGTAGCTCAAGATAATCGGCAATCGCGCGGGCTAGCGCAGGATTGGAATTGCCGGTGAGCAGCTTCATCGCAGGTCCCCTATCCCCGTACCGAGGTCAGGGGCAGGCCTTAGCGGCGAGTTAAACGATTGCAACCGGCAAGCGTGCGGTAATCCGCAGGTTCAAAGCTTTGCCCGATGCTCTCCGCTGACCCAGCGCACGGTACCAGAACTGGCGCGCATCACCACGCTGTGGGTGGTCATCAGCCCGTTCTTGTGCCGTTTAACCCCCTTGAGCAGCGACCCGTCGGTCACCCCAGTGGCGGCGAAGATGCAATCGCCCTTGGCCAGCTCCTCCAATCGGTAGATCTTGTTGAGGTCCTCGATCCCCCACTTGGCTGCGCGCGCACGCTCGTCCGCGTTGCGGAATATCAGTCGCCCATTGAATTGCCCGCCGACGCAGCGCAGCGCGGCAGCGGCTAGCACGCCCTCGGGCGCGCCGCCCTGACCCATGTAAAGATCGATGTTGGTTTCCTCGTTGGTCACCGCGATCACCCCGGCGACATCGCCATCGGTGATCAGCGCCACCCCGCAGCCCAGGCTGCGCAATTCAGCAATCAGCTTGGCATGGCGCGGACGATCAAGCACGCAGACGATGATCTCGTCAGGCGATACGCCTTTTGCGGCGGCCACCGCCCTAACGTTGTCGCTCGGACTCTTGGCCAGATCGATGATGCCGTCGGGATAGCCTGGGCCAACTGCCAGCTTGTCCATATACACGTCGGGCGCGTTGAGCAGGTTGCCTTCTTCGGCGCAGGCCAGCACCGCCAAGGCGTTGGCCCCGGCGTTGGCGGTCAGCGTGGTCCCCTCCAGCGGATCGAGCGCAATGTCGATCTTCGGACCAGTGCCTTGCGCCGAGCCAACCTTTTCGCCGATGAACAGCATTGGCGCTTCGTCGCGCTCACCCTCGCCGATCACCACGGTGCCGTCCATTGCCAGCTCGTTAAGTGCTGCGCGCATCGCTTCGACCGCAGCCGCATCGGCAGCTTTTTCATCGCCGCGCCCGATCAGTTTGGCCGCGCCGATCGCTGCTGCCTCGGTCACGCGAACCATTTCGAGCACGAGCACGCGATCGAGCACCGTGCTGGCGGGAGTGACGATTGTGGTCATGATCTGGCGAAGTGTCCCTGCATAGATATGGTGCAGCGCGCTTAGACGCGGAGGCAGGCGGTGTCGAGGATGTCCAAGATTGTTGCAATTTTTTCCGTTATGGGCAGCGACGCTAAACAACATTTGGAGGGTGCCATGAAGGACCTGTTGAATACGATTGGACGCGTTACACTTTCGGCTTTTACCACTGCTGCACTGCTAGTTCCGCTACCAACGCAGGCCGAGGACAGTTCGCTCAAACGCCGACTCGACAGCATTGGGCAAAAGTACGAGATCGACAAGGATGGCGATTTCAAGATCACGCTAAGCTTTACTGAAGATAAGCGCTCGCAGATCGTGTTCGTTGAAGGAACTCCATACGATGTCGGCGGGGTTCAGGTGCGCAACATCTTCGCGCCCCTGGCAAAAGTCACCGAGGACGGCGTGGCCGGCAAGGCAGTCGACCTGCTCAAGGCCAACAATGGTTTCAAGATCGGTGCCTACGAAATCGAAGGCAATTTCTTGATGCTCAGCCTTAAAATCCCCGAAGCAGCGACAGGCGAGCAGCTTCAAAAAGCACTTCGGCTCACCGCCTCGGTCGCGGATAACAAGGAAATTGAGCTGAGCGGCGCACGCGACACATTCTGAACGTGGCACTCTAGCACTTGTACCGTCGCCCAGCGCAGCATGTTCACCAGTGATTAAGCCCACATCGCGCTCCGTCCCGCACGCAGGCTGGGGGACGGAGTGATGATGCGGCGATCTGGCTTGGCACTGGCGACATTGCTTTGCGTGTCCGCAAATGCGCTGGCTGCTCCCGCGACTGACCCTGCTGCGACTGACCGCAAGGTCACCGAAATGCTCGCGGCGGCACATGCGGTTTATGGCGTGCCCGATCCTCACCCGCGCTGTAAACCTGCCAGCGGCGACGAGATCGTGGTCTGCGCCGATCATGGCAGCGATCAGCACGTCGCCTCTACTGCCGAGACCGACCCCAATTCGCGCGAAGCCCGCCGCGCGCTCGACGGCGGTATTCCCCACGCACCGCAATTCGATCATGGCTATTGCGCCAAGTGCCCGCACTTCGGCGCGGTTCCGCCGCCGGTTTATTATGTCGATGTGACCAAACTGCCGGCACCGCCCGCCGGGTCTGATGCCGAACAAATTGCCAATGGCGAGCAGGCTGCGCCTTAGTTATTCAGAATGTGCAGCGCCAACGGCGGCTCGCTAATGCTGGCTGACCCATCAAGCAGCCGGACCGCTTCGGTCACGGCGCTTTCAGGTCCTTCGTGCGTGACCATCGCAACCATGACTTCGCCGCTGTCCCCAGCTCGACCCTTTTGAATTAAGCTCGCGATAGAAACCCC